>NZ_JBFTZL010000009.1:0-60434 GCF_056406825.1 Arthrobacter sp. P1_A5
GGCTGCTGCCGGGCGGGCTGGCCGTCGACTGGTTGGCGGCCGGCACGTATGACCGCAGCGTCGGGCTGTCCCTGTTTACCCTGCAGATCACCCACAAGATCGATGAGAACACCGACGCCGAACGCGACCATGTGGTCGGCGCCATTACCGGGGCCGATCCCGCGGCCGGGCTCAGGGTGATCCGTGATTTTTCCACCGGCTATCACGCGCGCAACGGCGGGGGTGACACCATCACCACCGRCGGCAATCTCCCGATCGTCGATCTCAGGCAGACCGTCGCGGAGCCGACCGCTGCGGGCTTGCTTGCGTCCGTCACGGCCCCGGGCGAGGGCCGCACCAGGCGTCCTTCGACCACGATTGTCGGGGCGGCCTTCGTCGGTGCCCGCGCGGCGGCGGCCGCGCTGCTGGCCCTGTCGCTGGTGCTCTTCAAGGACGCGCACGTCGGCTCACTGGTGCAGCCCGTGGCCGGCCCGGCGGTCACGGAGGCCCAGGCGGAATTGGCCGTCAGTGCCGCAACGGTGCTTGTCCTGCTCTTTGCCGTGGCCGAGATCCTGCTGGCGTGGTTCGTGTTCCTCGGCCGAAACTGGGCCCGGACGGTGGCCATGGCGCTGAGCACGGCTGCCATCTGCTTCCAGGCCGTCGATGTTTTCTACGGCGGCCCGGACATCACCCTGAAGTCCAATCTCCCCGGCCTGACCCTGGACATCCTGTTGCTTCTGGCGCTCTCCAGCAAGCGGTCCCGCGACTATGCCCTGCGTCCCCGCAAGGAAGTCAAACGGGATTCCAGCCGTCCCGGCGGCCGGACGCCCTGAATCCCCAGGATCCAGGGGCCCTTGACAGCCCTCTCGCTGCGGGAGCTAGATGTTCAAATAGCCAGCAATCCACCGCAGGAGCAGCTAAGGAGCGGACATGAGCGACGACTCACAGGCGCCCGAGCGTCATCACAGCGAGACCCCCGCCGAAGGTGATGCAACGGCTGAACCCTTCGACGACCGCGCCCATTCCCAGGACGCGGCAGAAGGCCCGGACACCGACGACGAACCGGGCCCCACGGCCTAGCCCCCCTTACGCGCCAGCCTCCCTGCGCGCTAGCCTCTCTACGCGCGAATTCGCCGGAACCCTGCGGGCTCGCCGGAACTTTCCGGCGAGYGGGGAGGCTTCCGGCGAATTGGACTCGCCTGCCCCGGCCGGTGGCCTGACGGTCCCAGCCGCACAGCGTCCTTAACCGGCGAAATATCTTCGCCTGCCCGGGTGTTGCTCCGGCATGACAACAATCGGAATCATCGGTGCAGGACACATCGGCGGCCAGATCGCCCGCAAGGCCGTGGAGCTCGGCTACGACGTCGTGATCAGCAACTCGCGCGGTCCGGAGACCCTGGCGGACCTCGTCGCGGAACTGGGGCCCAAGGCCCGGGCCGCGACGCCGGCCGAGGCGGCCGCAGCCGGCGACTTCGCCGTCGTCACCGTGCCGCTCAGGAGCCTCCCGGACGTCCCCGTGGAACCGCTGGCCGGSAAGATCGTCCTCGACACCAACAACTACTACTGGGAACGTGACGGGCATATCCCGGCCCTGGATGCCGGCGAGGCCACCACCTCCGGCCTGCTGCAGGAGCACCTTCCCCAGTCCAAGGTGGCCAAGGCTTTCAACCACATCATGTTCTCCCAGATCACCACGGACGGGACGCCGGCCGGCACCCCGAACCGCCGTGCCATGGCCACGGCGAGCGACTTCCCGGAAGCGGCCGAGCTGGTGACCAGGCTCTACGACGAATTCGGCTTCGACACCGTCAACATGGGCCCGCTCGCCGAAAGCTGGCGCACGGAACGGGACCGCCCGGCCTACGTGATCCGGCAGAACGCGGCCGAGCTCACGGAGAACCTCGCCAAGGCTCAGCGCACCATCTGACCCGCCCTGGCCCGGGCGCACGAATTCGCCGGAAGGCTGCGAGGTCGCCGGACTTTTCCGGCGAACGGGCAGGTTTCCGGCGAATTCAGCCGTGCGTGCCTGAGTGGGCGCTAGGAGGAGACCCCCACGGCCGCCGCAGTCAGGTCGGTCAGCTCAACGGGGGCAGGGCGGGCAACCGTGCTGCCGATCCGGACCGGCGCACCCGTGTGCGCCGACTCCAGCACGGACTCCATCACCTCCAGGGCGTGGAATGTCAGGGCACCGCCCGCCCTGGGTTCCTGGCCCGCAGGCGTGCGGATGAGATCGGAGATGCCGAAGCCCCGCCCCGATTCCACATAGCCCGCGGAGACGGGCAGGGTCTCCCAGTCGTCTGCACCGAGGGCGAAGAGCTGCACGTCGCCGTCGAAGTGGTTGGGATCCGGGACCACGAGGGAGCCGTGCTCACCGTGGATTTCGATGTTGGGGCTCTTGGTCTTCACGGCGTCGAAGCTCATCACCAGCGTGGACAGGGCGCCCGAGGCGTGGACCAGGACGCCGGTGACGTGGGTGTCGGTTGCCACGGGCACGTTCTGGCCTTCGCGTGGGCCCGAACCGATGGTCCGCTCGTCGCGGGTGTGGCTGGCCGCACCGATCACCGAGACCACGGGTCCGAGCAGGGTGACCAGGGCCGAGACGTAGTAGGGTCCCATGTCCAGCAGCGGGCCGCCGCCGGGCTGGTAATAGAAGTCCGGGTTCGGGTGCCAGCGCTCATGCCCCGGGGTGACCATGGTGGCGGTCGCGGAGATGGGCCGGCCGATCAGTCCGTCGTCGATGGCTTTCCGTGCGGTCTGGATCCCGGTCCCGAGCACGGTGTCCGGGGCGCAGCCGACCACGACGCCGGCTGCCCGGGCGGCGTCGAGGACCTGGCAGGCCTCCGCTGTGGTTGCCGCCAACGGCTTCTCGCCGTAGACGGATTTGCCGGCGGCAATGGCGCGGAGGGCGATCTCGGCGTGCGCCGCGGGAATGGTCAGGTTCAGGACGAGTTCGACGTCGTCGGCGGCCAGGAGCGCGTCGACTGTGAGCGCCCGGACGCCGTCGTACGAGTCGGCAACTGCCTGCGCCCGGGACGGGTCAAGGTCCGCGACGGCGACGAGGTTGATGTCCTCGAGCCGGCGGAAGTTGACCAGGTACTGGGCGATGATGGCTCCACAGCCGATGATTCCAACGTTTAACGGCTTGCCCACAGCAGGCCCCTTTCGATGATGGTGCGGACGTTGCTGTCCTGGAGGATTTCGACGCGGTGTCCCGGGGTGCAGACGAAGATCCTGCCCTTGCCCCACTGCCGGGTCCAGACGGCGGGCGAGGTGACTTCCCGGTGCCAGGGGTCCCATTCGCGAACCTTCTGGGTGGTGGTGGCCAGGACGTCGATGTAGTCGTCGGCGAGGACCCAGTACTGTTCGGTGACGAGATCGAAGTCGCCGAGACCGGCAGTGATCGGATGGTCCGCTGCCGCCGGGATTGTGGTGACGTCCGGCTTCAGTACGGCCCAGTTGAGCGCCTTCCGCCGGCGGCACATCCCGGTGGTGGTGATCGATCCGCTCAACCCGCCGCCGTCGGAGGTTGTCAGTGTGGGGGCCACGAACTGGGCGGGCGGCAAGGAAGCCACGGAGCACCTGCTCGGCCTCGGCCACCGGCGGATCGCTTACATTGGCGGACCAGAATCGGCCGAATGCAACCAGGCCCGCCTCCATGGCTATATGGCGGCACTCATGGCCGGCGGAGTCCAGATCAGGCCCGACTACGTCATGCTGGACAAATTCCGCCCCGAACACGGAATCCGCTCGCTCAAGGCGCTCATGGCCCTCCCCGAGCCCCCCACCGCCATCTTCGCGGGGAGTGACAGCATTGGCCTCGGCGTCCTGGCCGAAGCCCGGCGGCACGGGCTGCGGATCCCCGAAGACCTGAGCGTGGTGGGCTTCGACGGCACGTACCAAGCGGAGCAGTCCATCCCCGCCCTGACTACCGTGACGCAGCCGCTGCAGGAGATGGGCCGCGCCGCACTGCGCGCCGTCCTCCGGCTGGCCAACAACGAGGAGCTCGACTCGCGGCGGGTCGAACTCGCCACCCACTTGGTGGTCCGGGAGTCGACGGCCGCTCCCGCCGCCGGGGACCCGGAACCGGAGATTCCGCGGCACTAGTCGCCGTTGGCACGGCGGAAACCGGGCGGATCCTGGTGGCCGGAGGCCAGCAGCACCGGGCGGATCCTGGTGGCCGGAGGCCAGCAGCACTGTTACGGCCAGCAGCGGCTCAGTTGCCGGGGTCAACGCGACTGCTCGCCCGCAGGTAGTTTTGCCTGATGGCTGGGTGGAAGTCCGGGGCGGGTGCGGCGTCCACCGCGACCGGCCAGGCCGGCCGGTTGCCGCTGGACGCCCAGGCTGCCTGGACGGCAGCACCCCTGGCCACGTACTCCCCCGGGCTCGGGACCACGACCGGCAGGTCGAAGACCTGGGCCGCGATGGCCTGCACCGCGGGGTTCTGCACGGCGCCGCCGATCAGCAGCAGCCGTGTTGCGGGGCTCCCTTGGGCGCGGAGGGCATCCAGGCCGCCGGACAGCCCGCAGAGCATGCCTTCGATGGCGGCCCGGGCCACATTGCTCCTGGTGCTGGAGGCAATGCTGAGCCCGTGGAAGCTGGCTTTGGCGTGGGGCAGGTTGGGCGTGCGCTCACCTTCGAAATACGGCACCAGCACCACGCCGCCGGCGCCGGGTTCGGCGCCCAGGGCAAGTCGCGCAAGTTCGTCGAAGTCCACGCCCAGGATGCCTGCCACGGAGCCGAGCACGCGCGCGGCATTCAGCGTGACGGCGATGGGMAGGTATTCTCCGCTGGCGTCCGCGAAGCCCGCCACCGTTCCGCTGGGATCGGCGACGGCACGGGACGCCACCGAGAACACCGTGCCGCTGGTGCCAACGGACACCACCACGTCACCGGGTTCGGCCCCCAGACCGAGGGCGGCGGCCGCGTTGTCCCCGGCGCCGGCGCCGAGGAGAATGCGGTGACCGGGTCCTGCCGGGCTTGATCCGGACTGGCCGGGCAACTGAGTCGCGGAACCGAAGCAGCCGGGGTGGACCGCCCCGGCGGCGTCCCCGGGGCCAAGCACCCGCGGCAGAACCACGGTGCCTGGATCCCGGTGCCCGGCACCCCCGCTGGCCTGCCTGGCGTCCCGGCCGAAGGCCAGTTTGAACAGCTCCAGATCGTATTCGCCGGCCGAAGGGCTCCAGTATCCGGTGCCGCTGGCCTCGGAGCGGTCGGTGGTGAGCTGGTCCAGATCCGGGCCCAGCGGGCTGGCTGCTGCCGGACCGTAACCGCGGAGCCGCCAGGTCAGCCAGTCGTGGGGCAGCGCAACAGCCGCCACCCGGTCCGCCAGGTCCGGTTCGTGGTCCCGGACCCAGCGGATCTTGGTGATGGTGAAGGAGGCCACCGGGACCAGCCCGGTCCTGCGGGCAAAGTCCTCCGCCCCCACTTCATCGGTGAGTGCGGCCGCCGCCGACGCCGATCGGGTGTCGTTCCACAGCAGCGCCGGGCGCACTACGTTGCCGGCGTGGTCCAGCAGCACCATGCCGTGCTGCTGGCCCCCCACCGAGAGCGCGCTGACGTCCGCCAGCCCGCCGGCGTCGTCGAACGCCGCTGACAAGGCCCGCCACCAGTGGTCCGGGTGGACTTCCGTTCCGTCCGGGTGGGCGGCCCGGCCCTGGCGGACCAGCGTGCCGGTGCCGGCGTCGAGGACCACCACTTTGCAGCTTTGGGTGGAGGAGTCGACGCCGGCAACAAGGTTCATAGGAGCAGCCGTCACGGTCTTAGCGGGCGCCGAGCAGGTGCTCGATGAAGAGCTGCTGCAGCTTCACGAAGCCGAAGCCCTTGCCGCCGAAGTAGGCGTCGGCGTCGAAGTCCTCGTAGGAGGCGCGGTCGGCGCGGAGCTGTTCGTAGCCTTCGCCCGGGTTGAGGGTGGGTTCGTTGATTTCCGCCACGCGGGAGGCCTGCAGCGCGGCCTGGACCTCGGGGTCGGCGCGGAAGGCCTTGGCGCGTTCCTTGAGCAGCAGGTAGGTCTGCATGTTGGCGGCCGCGGAGTCCCATACGCCGTCGATGTCCTCGGTGCGGCTGGGCTTGTAGTCGAAGTGGCGCGGGCCGTCGTAGGCCGGTCCGCCGTCGGGGCCGCCGTTTTCGAGCAGGTCCACGAGGGAAAACGCGTTCTGCAGGTCGCCGTGGCCGAACACCAGGTCCTGGTCGAACTTGATGCTGCGCTGGCCGTTGAGGTCGATGTGGAAGAGCTTGCCCTGGTAGAGCGCCTGGGCGATGCCGTGGGTGAAGTTCAGTCCGGCCATCTGCTCGTGCCCGGTCTCGGGGTTGATGCCCACCAGCTCGGGGCGCTCGAGGGTTTCGATGAACGCCAGGGCGTGGCCCAGGGTGGGCAGGAGGATGTCGCCGCGGGGTTCGTTGGGCTTGGGCTCGATGGCGAACCGGATGTTGTAACCCTTGTCCGTGACGTAGTCGCCCAGCAGGTTCACGGCTTCGCGGTAGCGTTCCAGGGCGCCGCGGATGTCCTTTGCGGCGTCGTATTCGCTGCCTTCCCGGCCGCCCCACATGACGAAGGTTTCCGCACCCAGCTCGGCGGCGAGGTCAATGTTGTCCAGGACCTTGCGCAAGGCGAAGCGCCGGACGCCGCGGTCGTTGCTGGTGAAGCCGCCGTCCTTGAAGACGGGGTGGCTGAAGAGGTTGGTGGTGACCATCGGGACGATCATTCCGGTGGCCTTCAATGCGCCGGTCAGCCGGTCGATTTCGCGCTGGCGGTCAGCCGCGGAGCAGCCGAAGGGAAAGAGGTCGTTGTCGTGGAAGGTGATGCCGTAGGCGCCGAGGTCGCTGAGCCTGTTGACGGCTTCCACCGTGTCCAGCGGCGGGCGGGTGGCGGAGCCGAACTGGTCCTGGGCCTCCCAGCCCACCGTCCAGAGGCCGAAGGAAAACTTGTCGTCACGGGTGGGCTGAATCGCCATTGAATGCTCCGAGGGTAGGGGGTGGTCGTCGATTGGTCAGGTTCAGGAATGAATTGTTCTAGAGACAAACATATTACGGATTTTCGTGATGTCAACCACTCGCTCCAGACCCAATCCGGCAATGTGGTGCCCGCTGTAGCGGAATCTTCGTGCGACTGTTATGTTGTGACAAACAGCAAAACCGGCCGTGTCCGCGGCACCACTATGGCTGTGACGTGGGCAAAGAGCCCCGAGCGAAGGATGCAACCGTGATCGATCAGATGGTGACCGAACGCAACTGGGCGGGGAACTACGGCTACCAGGCACCGCAGATAGCCCATCCGGCCAGCGTGGCCGAGCTGCAGGACCTGGTTACGGGTGCCGCGAAGATCCGTGCGCTGGGGTCCCGCCATTCGTTCAACGACATTGCGGACACCGCCGGCACCTTGGTGGTGCTGGACAGGCTCGACGCGGGCATCAGCGTCGATGCGCAGAACATGACCGTCACCGTCAGCGGTGGCACGCGCTACGGGACGCTCTCCGCAGAGCTCCAGCGCCGGGGCTTCGCCCTGCACAACCTCGCGTCGCTGCCGCACATCTCGGTGGCGGGCGCCGTTGCTACCGCCACCCACGGCTCCGGCGACCGCAACGGCAACCTCGCCACCGCCGTGGCGGCGCTGGAGCTGATCACCGCCGACGGCGCCGTGGTCACCGCGCGCCGCGGCGACCCGGACTTTGCCGGCATGGTGGTGGGACTGGGCGCATTGGGCATCGTCAGCCGCCTGACCCTGGACATTGAACCCAGCTTCGAGATTGTCCAGAGCGTCTTTGAGGGCCTGGACTGGGAACAGGTCCTGGAAAGCTTCGACGACGTGACGTCCGCGGCCTACAGCGTGAGCCTGTTCACCGACTGGAGCGGGACGAAGGTGGGCCAGGCATGGCTCAAGAACCGCACGGACCAGGCGGTGCTGTCCGCCGGATTCCCGGAATTCTTCTCCGGCACCCCGGCCACGCAGGCCCGGCACCCGTTGCCCGGCGTGTCCGGGAGCAACTGCACCGAGCAACTCGGCGTTCCCGGGCCGTGGTCCGACCGGCTCGCGCACTTCCGGATGGAATTCACCCCCAGCAAGGGTGAGGAGCTGCAGAGTGAATACCAGATCCCCCGCGAGCACGCCGTGGAGGCCATCCGCACCATACGGGGCCTGTCAAAAATCGTCACTCCCCTGCTCCTGGTCGGGGAAGTCCGCACGATCGCAGCCGATGACCTGTGGCTCAGCCCCAACTACGGCCGCGACGGAATCGGCCTCCACTTCACCTGGCGCCGGGACGAGCCCGCGGTCACCGCGATCCTGCCCCGCCTCGAAGCGGAACTGGCCCCGTTCGGCGCCAGGCCGCACTGGGGCAAACTTTTCCACGGCGGCGCCGCCGCCCTCGCCCCGCTGTATCCGCGCTTTGCCGACTTCACAGCCCTGGCCGGCAGGCTGGATCCGGCCGGAAAATTCCGCAACGCGTTCCTGGACCGCACGGTATTCGGCCGCTGATATTGTCACGATGATGCCTCCACGTACCCAAGCTTCCGCGCCGACGGGCGAGCCCGATCCGTCGCGCCGCAACAATTTGTCGTTGCTGACCTCCCTCGTCCATCACCACGGGGTCCTCAGCCGCGCCCAACTGACCCGCCAAACGGGGCTGAACCGCTCCACCGTCGGAACGTTGATCGGCCACCTCACCTCCCTGGGCCTGGTCTACGAATCGGCGCCCTCCGGCGAGGGGCAGGTAGGCAGGCCCAGTCCCGAGGTCCACCCCAGCCCGTCGATTGCGGCGCTGGCCGTCAACCCGGAGGTCGACGCCGTTACCATCGGCCTGGTCAGCCTCGGAGGGAAAGTGCAAAAGAAGATCCGCTTCGAAACGGAACGGATTCCGAGCGCCCGGGAGGCGGTGAATATCGCAGCGGCCGTGATCGCCGGGATGCGGTCCGAGCTGGATGCGTCCTACCGGATCACCGGCGTTGGCATGGCCGTGCCGGGCCTGGTCAACCGCGACGACGGCGTCGTGCGGCACGCTCCGCACCTGGGCTGGCGCAATGAACCGGTCGCCCGCATGCTGAGCGAGGCCGCCGGCTATCCGTGCCAGGCCGCGAACGACGCCTCCCTCGGAGCCGAAGCCGAGCTGATTTTCGGCGCTGGTGCCGGTGCCGGCACCAGCGCCGGGCAGGGGAACCTGATCTATCTCAACGGTGGCGCCAGCGGCATCGGCGGCGGGATCATCGCCGACGGACAGTTGCTCAGGGGTGCCTCCGGCTACGCGGGGGAACTCGGCCACACCTTTGTCCGTTCCGGCGGCAGCGCCTGCCACTGCGGTGCCACGGGCTGCCTGGAAACCGAAGTCTCCCAGTCCCGCCTCATGGAACTGGCCGGGTTGAGCAGCGGCGATACCGCCGACCTCGAAGAGGCGCTCGGGAACAGCCGCAGCGCCGCGGTGGACGATGAAGTCGGCCGCCAGCTCACGTATCTGGGTATAGCCCTGCGCAACGCCGTGAACATCTTCAACCCCGATGCGATTGTCCTGGACGGTTTCCTGGGAACGCTGCACGCGCTCGCCCCGGCGTCGTTGGATGCAATCCTGCGGTCGCAGGCCATGGACGGTCCCGCGGGCCAGGCGAAGATCTACCGCGCAGCACTCGGGTCAGATCTGATGATGATCGGCGCCGCGGAACTGGCCTTCACCCCATTCCTGGCCGATCCCGCAGGCCTCGGCCCAACCCCCGGCACCATCCCCGCACCCGCGTCACGGACAGGCTGACCGTGCCAAGGCAGGGAACTTCGCCGATGGGTGAGCACTACGAACTGCAGGGAATGTTGGACGGCCGCAGCCAAAAAGCCGTCGTCACGGAAATCGCCGCCAGCCTGCGCGCGCTGGAAATCGACGGCGTCGCCCTCCTGCAGGACTACCCCGCCCAGTCCGCTCCGCCCTCGTGCGCCGGCTGGGTCCTGGTGCCGTGGCCCAATCGGGTGGCCGATGGCCAGTGGACCTACGACGGTGTCCCGCAGCAGCTGGAAATTACAGAACCCGGCAACGGCAACGCCCTGCACGGGCTGCTGTCCGGCGCCTCGTACCGGGTAGCACGCCGGACGGCTGCCAGCATTACGCTGGCCGCCGATATCACCTCAGCACCGGGCTACCCCTTTCAACTCGCGACCTCGGTCGGCTACCAGCTCACGGCAGATGGACTTCTTGTCACCCACAGCCTGACCAATACCGGCTCCAAGGCCGCCCCGGTCGCCGTGGGGGCCCACCCTTTCCTCCGGGTGGGTGCTGTGCCCACGGAAGACCTCAAGCTCGTCATCAATGCCGGCGCCCACCTCGAAGTCAACGACCGACTTAATCCGACCGGTGCCACCACGGCTGTCCACGGAACTAAGCACGACTTCCGGGCAGGGCAGCTAATTCGCGAGGTCGCCCTCGACGACGCCTGGAGCGGCGTTCTCCGGGAACCGGACGGCAGCTCACTGCACTATCTGGAAGCCCCGGACGGCCGCCAGGTGCAACTGTTCATGGATGCGTCCTTCGGCTACGTCCAGGCCTTCACCACCCGTGTCTTCCCCAGCGAGAGCGGCCCGGTAACGGCGGTGGCGCTGGAGCCCATGACGGCCCCGGCGGACGCCTTCAACAGTGGCGAAGGCCTGCGCTGGCTGGCCCCCGGCGAGACCTGGCACCTCAGCTGGGGCATCCGCTACCGGCTGCCCTGAGCCAAGTAGCCGACGGCCGCCGGTCTTGAAGGGCGCGAATTCGCCGGATGCCTCCGAAGTCGCCGGACTTTTCCGGCGAACTGGCAGGCTTCCGGCGAATTCGGCCGGGCGGGGACAGGGTCCGCCAGCCGAGTCACCTGTCGCCGGGTGGAGCGTCCTTCCCGAACCAGGCACTGACCAGCAGCCACACGGACCACACGAGGATGAGGACAATGCCCGCCAGCGTGGGAATGGTGTTCGCCGGGGAGAAGCCTTCGGCCCCGATGATCCAGCCCTGCGCGAGGTAGGCGAGCCCGGACAGCGCCATGAGATAGCCGATCGGCCGGGAGACGCGGCGCGCCCCGACAACCACGGCACCGGTCAGGATCAGGGCCACGCCCAGCACGAAGCTCTGGTAACTGCGCATGCCCCACTCCAGCCAACGGATACCCTCGGCCGTCGCTAACCGCGCAGCTTTCTCCGGCTCCGGGGCCGCAACCCAGGCGTCCACGGCGTGCTTGAGGGCAACGCCGTCGACGGCTTGGAGCGCGGCGTAAAGTGCCAGCGCGGCGACCACGGCGACAGCGCCGAAGCGGGCCGTCCAGGCCATGGCCCCATTCGGTGCTTTCAGGACCACCAGCAGGACCAGCAGCCCGGAGATGAGAAGCGCCATGCCGGCGAACTGGCCGAGGTGGACCGCCGTCCAAATACCGCTGCGGGCGTACTCCGCGAACGTCGTCGGGTGGTCGTTTGCGCTGGCCGTATCGGCATGGAGCAACCCGGCGACCACGGACAGGGTGAAGCCGGCAAACGCCAGGGTGGCGGCGAGGCGAAGCGGTGCACGGGCTGATGACGGGCGCCCAGACCCGGCCGAAGCCGCCGGCCGCGGATCATGATCTGTGCCGTATTTCTTCATGGCATCGTCCGTTTCGTGCCGACGCGCGGGTGCGCGAAGTGCTCCCCTAAGCGCAGGCTACGCCGATTGCGTCCGCGGAGCCACGGACCTTTGACCGGCATCTCGCGGCCGCACGTGCGACCCGGCGGGACCGCCCGTTAGTCTGGACCCCGCCACACCCATTAGGACTGCGCTCCTCCATGGCCCAACCGCGCAGCGAAGCGCGCGACCGCGTCTTCCGGAGTTGGCGCGGGACCGAAGAGCTCTGCCTGGCGGCTCGTCTTGGCCACGTAGCGGCCGGTATCGAACCAGGCCGCCATGGCTCCCATGTCTTTCATGAGCGGGGCTGACTTTCCCGCAACCTTGCCCACAGCGCGGAGCAGACCGGCGGGAATGGACACGACCCTGATTTTCTTATTCGCCAGCCGCGACACCAGCCCAGCGCCCTCCTGCATGCTGATCGGCCGGCTCCAGCCCAGATCGATGCGTTCCCCGGCGGCGATGTCCGCGTCAACGGCTTCCGCGAGATAAGTCGCGACGTCGCTGACCAGAACGAATGTCAGGGGCACGCTTTTAGAGCCAAGCCAGACGATCCGGCCCTTCTCGAACGGGTCACCGCCCATCTGGGCGATCTGATCGAAAAATGCACCGGGACGCAGGGCAACGAACGGGACGCCGAGTTCTTCGAGTTTGTCCTCGGCGAGCTTCTTGTGCCAGAAATGCGGCACATTCGGTGTCTGGTCGCTCGTGAGGATGCTGGTGAGCACGAAGCGCGGCACCCCGGCTTTGCTGGCGGCGATGGCGAGATTGGCGTTGCCCCGCGTGTCGATCTCGTGGGCGTTCTTGTTCTTCCCGGTGTACCCGGCCGCCGTCGTGATCACAGCGGCGGCGCCGGTCATCGCGGCGATGAGCGAATCGAGGTCGAGCATGTCGCCGCGGGCTATCTCGACGCCCTTGGCCTCGAGTTTGCCCGCGTCCGAGCTCGGGCGGACAAGCGCCCGCACCTTCTTGCCCCGGTCAAAAAGCCGGTCGACGACCTGCCCACCGAGCGATCCCGTTGCACCGACAACCAGAACGGGTTCCTGTTCAGACATTGTTATCTCCTAGATGTTTTCTCTGCGGCAGCTGCGAAGGGCGGGCACCCGGGTAACCCGGGTAATAAGCCGAAGGAGTTCGACGGCGCCCGTAGCCTGTGGGCGTTTAGTTCGGCGGCGCCTGGCCCGCCCCGCTCCACAGCCGCCGCCACCAGGGCCGCTTCGGCTCCGGCTCCGGAGGGGCGACGGCGGCCGCGGCAGCCCGGCGGCCCCGCCAGCGGTCCAGTTCGACGTCGACGTCCCGCGTCTTGGTGATCACGGGCGGCCCGCCCTGTAGCTGCCGCCGGGCGTCGATGACCCGGGCATTGAAGTCCTCCACGATCTCGCGGACCTGCTTTTCGCTGAACTGGGCATCGAGCCGCGCGTCGAGCTCGGCGTCCTCGGTGCGGAGCAGGATGGCCTTCGGGCCCAGGCCGGAGATGTTCTCCCGCTGGATCAGGCCCTTGACCCACCAGTCGGGGTCGTACGCCTCGCCCAGCCCGGGAATGGGTTTGCCGGCGTACTTGAGGTTGTCGAACTTGCCCTGCGCCATGGCATCCCGGATCAGGTACTCGGCCTTGGCGGCGTCGTCGATCTTGGCGCGCTTTTGCCGGAGTTCCTCCTCGGCGGTGTTGAGCTCGTCGTTCTCCTGCGCGGTGCTGCCCGAGGCCCGCACGGCCCGGAGTTCCGCGGCACGCTCCACCCGGCGCCGGAAAGCGCTGTTGGAACCACTGACCCCGCTGCTCATCAGTCACCACCGTCCTCGCCTGTCGGAATCGCGGATCTGCCTTCCAGTATGAGGAACAGCCGGGCGGCGGCAAAAGGTCCGCGCGGCAGCAAACCGCGGCCATTGCAACCCGCCCCCTCGCCGAGACGGGATCCTTACACACCCGTAACCCGGTGTTAACCCACCCGTGCGAAGCTGGGGACTTCGGATAAAACTAAGCGTCCTTCCCATCTTTTCTGCACAGCAGATCCCGAGGAGTTGCAGCCGTGAACAGCCAAAACCAGAGCGCGTCCGGAAGCCCCCTACAAACCAGCAGCGAGGAAGCGCCCGAGGACCAGAGCAGCACGCACGTCACGCATGTCCGCGAAGACGTGGCCATGGCGGGCCGGTGCGCCAACGTCCACCTGCCCACCGGGCGCACGTGCACGTTGCCCAAGCGCCACCCCGGCTCGTGCAATTTCGTCGGACCCGAGGACGCGGAGCACGTTGCAAAGCAATAGATCAAAGCAGTAGGACGAAGCGGACTCCCTACGCAGTTTTGCGCAAGGATTCCGGCGGATCCGGTCCCGGGTGCCACGCCGCGGCTACGCTGATCGGACATTGAGCACCGGATCTAGCTGAGGGAGATCACGTGCCTCGTGAGAATCTGCGTGAAGATCTGCGGCAGCGCGCCGAGAATGCATCGGCTCAAGGGCTGTCCGACGGAACCACATCCGCTGCGCCGCGGCCCGTACCACCGGACGCCACAGCCCTGACCCGGGCCGGCATTGCCGGCTGGGCCGCCCGGCTCGGCCCTCCCGGAGCGGAAGCACCCCGGTCCCGGAGGCTGGCCCATGTCGGCGGTATCGCGGCCATCGCCGCCCTGGTCCTCTACCTGACGTGGCGTGTCCTGTTCACGATGCCGTCGGGTGAATGGAACCTGGCCATCGCCTGGATCCTGGTCACCTTCGAGGCCCTGCCGCTGGCCGGACTCATCCTGAAGGCGTGGTCAGTGTGGAACATCGACAGCCATCCGCCGGCGCCCGTGACGGAGGCCCCGAACGGCATGCGGGTGGCGGTGCTGATCCCCACGTACAACGAGCCCATCGAGGTTCTGACGCCCACGGTTGCGGCGGCCTGCGAACTGGCCCCGGCGCATGAGACGTGGGTCCTCGACGACGGCGACCGGCCTTGGGTCGAAGAAATGTGCGTCGCCTACGGCGCCCGGTATGTCCGACGGGCCGTCCACGACCACGCCAAGGCCGGCAACATGAACCACGCACTGTCCCTGATGGCCTCGGAGAAGGCCGCCGGCGGCCCGGGAATCGACATCATCGCGGTCCTGGACTGCGACCACGTCCCGCTGCCCACGTTCCTCACCGCCACCCTGGGCTGGTTCGAAGACCCCGGGATCGCCCTGATCCAGGGTCCGCAGTCCTTCTACAACGGCGGCGCGTTCGACGACGACGGCATCACGGGTGAGCAGGGCACCTTCTTCAACGTCCTCATGGCGTCCCGCAACGTACCCGGCGCCGGACCCTTCTGGTGCGGGTCGACGTCGTTGTTGCGCCTGAGCGCCCTGGAGGAGGTGGGCGGCGTGGCGACCGAGACCATCACCGAGGACATGCACACCACGCTCAAACTCATCCGGCGCGGCTGGCGGACCGTCTACCACCACCAGACGCTCGCCGTCGGGCTCGCGCCGGCGACGCCGGACCAGTACCTGCTGCAGCGCCGGCGCTGGGGCATGGGCGCCATGCAGATCCTCGTCCGCGAGAAGCTGTGGGCGGCGAAGGGGTGGCTGTCGTGGCGGAATTACCACGAGTACCTCAACGGCACGCTGTGGTGGCTGGAGGGCATCGCCACGCTGGTGGCCTTCCTGATTCCGGTGGTGATCATGCTGTCCGGGGCGCAGACCTCCACCGCCGGGCCGCTGCTTTTCACCGGGGTCTTCCTGGTCATGTTCACCGTGCGCCTGTGGGGGTCCAAGCAGCTGATGCGCAACGAAATCCACTGGCCCACGGCCTTCGCCCTGCGGATTTTCCGCGTCCCGGTCGGCCTGGCGTGCCTCTGGTGGCTCATGTCCCGGAACATTCTGGAGTTCCAGGTGACGCCCAAGGGCGCCGCCGACCTCCGGCTCCGGGGCCGGACCCCGCGCATCCTGATCGTGATGGTTGTCCTCATCTCCGCGGTGATTCTTTACGCGGCCGCCGGGTTGGCCGGGCTGGTGCCCTGGCGCACGACGCCCGGTTCCACGGTGGCGTCCGGTGCCTGGCTGGTGCTCGCCGGCGCGGTCCTGGTGCTCGGGACGCGCAGGATCCGGGCCGCCGAATTCGCCACATCCCGCCGCAACGCCTACCGGATGGAGGTGTCCGCGCCGGTGGAGGCCGAGGGCACCAGCGGAGAGCTGCTGGACATTTCGGTCGGAGGCGCCGCAGTCCGCTTCCCGCACGGCACGCTGCCGGCTTCGGGGACAGTCACGCTCCGGTTGCCGGAGGCCGCGCCGGTCCGGCTGCAGGTCATCCGCACCACCAGGCAACCCGACGGCACCGAGATCGCGTCCCTGCGGGCGGCCGACGACGACTGGGCCACCTATCGTGCGCTCTCGTTGTGGATCTTCCACACGCCCGCAGGGGCGCTGCCCGATTTCCCGCCCGGCGTCCCGGCCGCGGCGTCGCTGCGGGGGCGCTGAGGGCTGGAGGCCGGCGTTACCGTCCGCTCACTCCCCCTCGAGGCAGAGGATGAACCCGGGAAACACATGCCGGCCGGGGCGTCCGCCCACCTCGTCGATGGCCCGGCGGATCTGCCGGAGCTGCTCCACGGTCATCTGCAGCGGTGGTTCGTCGGGCTGGTAGGTGGTGAAGATCGGATAGTCGACGCCGGGCTGCCGCGACATTTCGATGTGGCAGCCCAGGACATGGGTGACGGTGTGGGTGGCGCAGAACCCGATCAGCCGTTCGATGGTGCTCACAAACGCTGGCCAGTCCTGGATGTAGAGCCGGCCGGGATAGACCGTGTCTCCGGTGAGCAGGAACCCGGTGTGGGGATCGTAGAACGTCACGGCCGCGTTGTGGTGCCCCGGGCTGGGCCAGCATGCCAGGACGCGCCCGCCGAGGTCCACCTGCGCGGGCTGACCGGCGCCGCCGCGGGCGTCCGGGTCGCCGGCGTCCGGGTCACTGGCGTCCGGGTCGCCGTCGTCCGAGTCACGGGCRTCCGGGTCGCCGGCGTCCGGGTCACTGGCGTCCGGGTCGCCGTCGTCCGAGTCACGGGCGTCCGGGTCGCCGGCGTCCGGGTCACTGGCGTCCGGGTCACTGGCGTCAGTGAATCCGAAGAATTCCCAGGCGTTGTCCCGGGCCGCATCCACCAGAACGGTGTCGGGACGGCCGGCGAACTGGGCATCGCCTGCGACATGATCGCCATGCGGGTGGGTATGGAGGACAAGGAGGCCGTAGCCGTCGCGGGGATGGGCGGCGAGCCACGCGTCCATGAGGCCGTCGACAACGCGGCGCAGCGGGAAGAAGTCCGCGGATGCGGTCGCGCCGGTATCGATCAGGACGGCCCTGGCGTTGCCGAACAGCAGGAACATGAACGGCGCCTCGTAGTTGACCGCCATGTTCTGGCGCAGGATGAACGTGTGCCCGTCGTAGGCGTGGACCTGGATGTCCGGGTCCGTGTTGTGCTTCGCCGACTCCGAGCCGTGGATCCAGGCCACCTCCAGGTCTCCGGACCGGGCGCCGCCTGCCGTGAAGTCGATCAGGTCGGGGGGCGTCTCCATGCGTTCTCCTAAGGGCGTCAGCGCCAGTGGCGGCGGGTGCGGCGGACGTCGGTTCCGCAGTGACGCACCAACACTCCATGATGACCGGTCCCCTTCCGGTCCTCAAACCCCGTCGGTTGCTCCGTAAAAGCCCTTTTGACGAGTGATTACGGCACCTACGGAGCAATCGATGAGGCCCCCGCAGCTCTGCAGACCTCACCTTGGTCCGTAGACCTAAAACGGGCCGCGTAATTTAGGAACTTTTCCATACTTTGGGCGATGCCTGCTGGATAGGCTGAGGTGTCCGGACAAAGCCGTCCGGGAAGGGTGCCAATGTCAGAAAGAAGCCCATGGCCGCAGCTACAGTGGACGACATCCTCGCGGATCTTCCGCTGGGTTTCGCCAGCCTGATGCTTCGGCCTTCCCGCACGGATGCTGTGATCGAACGCTTTCTGATCGTCGACGCCGATGACGAGACCGCCGACGGCGCGACTGCGTTCGTCCTGCTGATCGGCGTTCGCGGACGCTCCGCGTTGCCCGCAGTGCGGCGCCTCTTGAAAAGCCCGCCCCTGGTCCTGGCCGTCAAGGGCAGCCCCGACGAACTGGCGGAAGCCGAAGAGCTGCTCCGCGCCGCCGGAACCGGCCTGCTGCTGGTGGACCCGGCGGCAGACTGGGACCGCTTGCTGTCCATCGCCAAGGACCGGATCCAGCCGCCCAGCTACCAGCGCGAAGTGCTGACCCTGCTCGAAGAAGACCTCTTCGCCATCGCCCAGACCACGGCCCGCCTGACCTCCAGCCACGTGGTGATCGAGGACGCCGCCAACAAGGTCCTGGCCTACTCCACGGTCACCAACGCCATTGACGAGCTGCGCAAGGCCTCGATCCTGGCCCGGCGCGGYCCGCGCAAATACGAACTCCTGCTCAARGACCTCGGCGCCTACCGCGAGCTGCACCGGACGCGCCTGCCGGTCCGGGTTCCCGCCCGGCCCCAGGACGGCCTGCGGGAGCGSGTSGCCATCAGCCTGTTCGCCGGTGAYCGCATCATGGGCTAYATCTGGCTCCAGGAAACCGGCGSSGGCTTCGGCGACGACGTCGACTATGTGCTCACCGGCTCGGCCGCGCGGGCCTCCGCCGAGCTGATCCGGTACCGCAACCAGCAATCCGTGCACATGCGCGAGGACCGGATCGTGCGCCTCCTTTCGGGTCCCGCGGAGGCTGCGGCGAGCGCGCACAGCGAGAAAATCCCAGCGGACCGCCCTGCGGCCCTGATCCTGATTGGCCTCTCCGCGTCCGAAGCCCAGGAGAACGACGCCGCACTCAAACACGGCGAGCTGGCCAACCTCGCTTCAATCCATGCAGCCGCCTACAAGCCTTCAGCCATCGTGGGACAGTTCCACGGCGACACCGCCGTGATCCTTCCCGGGCTGCAGTCCGCCAACGCCGGGGCCGGTCTGCGGAGTCTGGCCGAGGCAATCGTCAAGGACGCCAACAAGCACCTCGGCATCAGCCCCTTTGCCGCCGTCGGCCCCGCTGTTCCCGATCTGCTATCAATCCATTCCGTGACCGGAATATGCGAAGCGCTGCTGGGCTGCATGCGCCGCTCCGGCGAAGTTTCGGTTGCCACGGTGGACGATTTCGAAGCCGAGATCCTCTTCCACGACGCAGTGGAGAACTTTACGACGGCGGCCTTCCGGCACCGCAGCCTCTGGGCCCTGCTCCGCGACGACGCGGAACTGGCCGTAACCCTGCGTGCCTTCTTCGACGCGTCACTCGACGTGGCCGAGTGCGCGAAGCGGATGCAGCTGCATAAGAACACCGTCTACTACCGGATCGGCAAGGTCAGCCGGGTCACCGGCCTGGACTTCGGCAATCCCCGCCATGCACTGGTCGCGCTGCTGCATGTTCAGGAGTGGTCCGGCATACAGAAGGAGCACGTGGGCAAGAAATGATGACAACACTTGATTCGCCGCCGCTTGCCTTATTACTGGATGACATTGTCCGCGGCCACCGGCCCCGGACGGAAGCGGGGTCAGTCCCCGCAAACATTCCCCACCTGCAGTCCCCGCCGTTCGACCGTTTCGGCATCGCGGTTGCCACAACGTCCGGGGAGCTATTCAGTTCCGGCGACGCCGATCTTCCGTTCTCGATCCAGAGCATCTCCAAGGTCTTCACCCTGGCGATGGCGCTCGGCGCCGATGACTCCGGCTCGTTGTGGTCCAGGGTCCTTCGCGAGCCTTCAGGGACGTCCTTCAACTCTTTGGTCCAGCTTGAAGTCGAGCACGGGATCCCGCGGAACCCGTTCATCAACTCGGGCGCCCTGGTGGTCACCGACCATCTGATGGAAAGAACTCCCGACGCCGCCGCCCAGGTCCTGCGTTTCCTCACCGGCCAGGTGGGTCACCAGAATGGAAGACAGGGTCCGTTCATCGACGAGGCGGCCGCAAAGAGTGAACTCTCCAGCAGCAGCCGCAACCTGGCCCTCGCCCACTTCCTGAAGGAATTCGGCAACCTGCGGCGGCCCGCACAAGCCGTGGTGGAGAACTACGTCCGGCAGTGCTCAATCATGATGACCTGCGTGGAGGTGGCCAAGGCAGGTCTATTCCTCGCGCAGGATGGTCGTGGAGTACAAGGCGCGGTGATCTCCAGGAGCGAGGCTAAGCGCATCGGCTCCATCATGCTGACCTGCGGCATGTATGACGCAGCCGGCGAGTTCGCCTACCGCGTGGGACTTCCCGGGAAAAGCGGTGTAGGCGGCGGCATCCTGGCGATTGTCCCCGGCCAGTGCGCCATCTGCGTCTGGAGCCCGCGGCTGGATTCCAAAGGAAATTCCCTGGCAGGCACGGCGGCTCTCGCTGACCTGTCCGACCGGACCGGGTGGTCGATTTTCTGATCTGACGTCCGGCTGTCCCCACAATCTCCCTCCAGAACCCCATTTAGATCTCTGACAGATCGAAAGGAACACCCATGCCCAACAACCCCAATGACGAGGTTGGCTTGTACCAGGCCGATGGCGGCCACGCCCACGCTTCGGATTCCCTGATCCACGCGGAGGACTCGGGCTATCACAAGAGCCTGAAGCCCCGGCAGATCCAGATGATCGCGATCGGCGGGGCCATCGGGACCGGCCTGTTCCTGGGTGCCGGCGGCCGGCTCAACGCGGCAGGCCCGTCACTGGTCATCGCCTACGCCGTCTGTGGCTTCTTCGCGTTCCTGATCCTGCGCGCCCTGGGTGAACTGGTGCTGCACCGGCCCTCGTCAGGATCGTTCGTGTCCTACGCCCGCGAATTCTACGGAGAGAAAGCCGCGTTCATCTCCGGCTGGTTCTATTGGATCAACTGGGCCACCACCACCATCGTGGACATCACCGCCGCGGCCCTCTACATGAACTTCTTCGGCAAATACATCCCTTGGATGGGGGCCGTACCGCAGTGGGCGTGGGCGCTGATCGCCCTCGTCGTGGTCCTTTGCCTCAACCTCGTCTCCGTCAAGGTGTTCGGCGAGCTCGAGTTCTGGTTCGCCCTGATCAAGGTCGCGGCCCTGGTCGCATTCCTGTTGGTCGGCACCTACTTCGTCATGTTCGGCACGCCCGTGGAAGGCCAGGAAGTCGGATTCAGCCTCATCACCGACAATGGCGGCCTCTTCCCCAACGGGCTGCTGCCCATGATCATCCTTATGCAGGGCGTGCTGTTCGCCTACGCCTCGATCGAACTGATCGGTACCGCCGCCGGCGAAACCGAAAACCCCGAAAGAATCATGCCCAAGGCCATCAACTCCGTGGTCTTCCGGATCGCCGTCTTCTACGTCGGCTCGGTCATTCTGCTCGCCCTGCTGCTGCCCTACACCTCGTATGAAAAAGGCGTCAGCCCGTTTGTGACGTTCTTCGGATCCATCGGTATCCAGGGCGTGGACGTCATCATGAACCTCGTGGTCCTCACGGCCGCCCTGTCCTCGCTGAACGCCGGTCTTTACTCCACCGGCCGCATCCTGCGTTCCATGTCAGTGGCCGGATCGGCCCCGAAGTTCGCCCAGCGGATGAACAAGGCCGGTGTCCCCTACGGCGGCATCGCCATCACCGCCGGCGTCTCCCTCCTCGGGGTCCCGCTGAACTACCTGGTCCCCGGCCAGGCTTTCGAGATCGTCCTGAACGTCGCCGCTGTAGGCATCGTCGTCACGTGGGCCACCATTGTGCTCTGCCAGATCCAGCTCAAACGGTGGGCAGACAAAGGCTGGCTTGAGCGCCCCACTTTCCGGATGTTCGGCGCCCCCTACACCGGTTACCTCTCCCTGGTATTCCTGCTCGGCGTCCTCGTCATGGTCTTCATCGATTCCCCGCTCACATTGCTGGTGACCCTGGTGGCCTGCGCGCTGATGGTAGGCGGCTGGTACGCCTGCCGGAAACAAATCCACGACATCGCCGAAACCCGCGACGGCTTCACTGGCGCCGCGCCCGTGCTGGCCAACCGGACTCCAATCCGCTAATCGAACATCCCAGTGCCGACCAATCCCGCAACCCGGCACCCAACGCGAAAGCCTTCATGAAGCCACGAAACCCGCTGAGTCCCGGCCGAACCAGCACTCTGCAGGAACTCGACCCGCCAGCTGCGCACAAAGACAAGCCGCCGGCGTCGAACGACAGCTGCGAGGACGTCTGCTTCTTCTGCACCGGACCGGAAACAGACTAGCCACCGTTCCGCTGGATTCAGTGGACATGCCATGCCCGCCAACCCAACCCAACCCAAGAAGACAAGTAGTGATGAAAACCGAGTCTGCATCCATAATGACCGCAACCGACACGCACCCAGTTGAAGGCGACACCATCAAACCCGTGCAGACGGCCCCAGGGGCTGTCCTGGATAACCGCAACGGCGCCAGCACCCTCAAGTCCGCCGGCCACGTGATTGTTGATTCGCTCGCGGCGCACGGGGTAGAACGCACGTTTGTTGTCCCCGGGGAAAGCTTCCTGGACGTCCTCGACGGGCTGCACGGCTCTGAGATCGAGACCGTGGTCTGCCGGCACGAGGGCGGTGCCGCCTACATGGCCGAGGCCGACGGCAAGATGAACCAGCGTCCCGGCGTCGCCATGGTCACCCGCGGCCCCGGGGCAGCGAACGCCCACGTGGGCCTGCACACCGCGTGGCAGGACTCCACCCCGATGCTGCTCTTCGTCGGACTGATTCCGTTCGCGCACCGGGACCGCGAGGCGTTCCAGGAGTTCGACATCAAGGCGTGGTTCGACACGGGCGCCAAACGCGTGATGGTCCTGGACCACCCCGAGCGGGCCTCCGAAATTGTCGCGGAGGCAATGTTCGCGGCCATGAGCGGCCGTCCCGGGCCCGTGGTAGTGGGCCTGCCGGAGGACATCATCCGGGTCCCCATTGATCCGGCCCTGCACCCGGCCATCCCGGTGGCCGCGGGCGGGATGAGCAGCACCGATGCCGGTGCGCTGGCTGAGGCGCTGGCACAGTCGAAGAAGCCGCTCTTTGTCACCGGCGGGAATGACTGGACCCAGGAAGCCGCCTCGGAACTAACCCGCTGGCTCGAAAAGCACCACATCCCGGCCGCGGCGGAGTGGCGGACACAGGGGACCGTCTCCTTTGATTCGCCCAGCTACGTGGGGCCGATCGGCTACGGCCGGCCCCGCCCCACCTATGACCTCCTGGAGGAAACCGACCTGCTCGTTTTCGTCGGGACGGTCCCGGGGGACGTGATCACGGACGGTTTCGTGTGCCGGCAGGACTGGAACAAGAACAACTTCCTCGTCAGCATCGATCCCTCGCTGCGCGGCCGCTCCGGTCCGGTCTCCCGCCAGATCCTGGCCAAGCCGGACGCCTTCGTCCGGGACCTGGTCAACATCGACCTGCCCGTCAAGGAGGAGTGGAAGGCGTGGACGGCCCGGATGCGCGCCGAGCAGCGCTCCTTCGCCAGCCTGCCGCCGTCGGTCCCCGGCGACGGGCCCGCGAAGATGGACACCCTGATGGCCAACCTCGTGCCGCTGCTGCCGGAGGACGCCCTGGTGACGTTTGGGGCGGGCGAGCACACCAACTGGGCGCACCGGTACTTCCCCACCCGGCGCTACGCCTCGATGATCAGCGCCCGGAACGGTTCCATGGGGTACTCGGTGCCCTCGGCCATCGCCGCCTCGCTGGCCARCCCGGAGCGCCGGGTGGTCACCATCGCGGGCGACGGGGAATTCCTCATGAACGGCCAGGAGCTCGCCACGGCCGCCCAGTACGGAGCCACGCCGCTGATCATCGTGATGGATAACCAGGAGTACGGCACCATCCGCACCCACCAGGAACGCCACTACCCGTCCCGGGTGTCGGGGACGCAGCTGAAGAACCCCGACTTCGGCATGATGGCCCGGGCGTTCGGCGGTTTCGGCATCACCGTCACCGAGGATAAGGACGTGCCGGCCGCCCTCGAGGCGGCGCTGGCCGCCATCGACCGGGACGGTGTGTTCGCCCTGGTCCACCTCGTCGTCGAACAGCGGGTCAAGGCCTACTAAATCCAAGCTGCCTAACCTGGTTGCGCTATCAGTCCTGGTCGTCATTCGGCGTCCATAACAGCCATGACCGATAGCGCAACAAGTGGTTGGAGGGGTGCCTCGAGGCTACTCCCCTGTTTCGCCGCCTATTCCCCCGTCTCGCCGTCTAGGGCCTCGCGGAGGAGGTCGGCGTGGCCGTTGTGCCGGGCATACTCCTCGATCATGTGGCACAGGATCCAGCGCAGGCTCGGTGCCGAACCGTCGGGCCACGGGCGACGAGCCAATTGGTCCAGGCCGCCGCCGGCCAGGGCCTCCGTGACGCTGGCCCGGGACCGGTCCACGGCGTCCTGCCACAGGGTGCGCAACTGGTCCGGGGTGTCCCCGGCGGCGGAGTGCCACTCCCAGTCCGGGTCGGCCTTCCAATCCACGGCGGCAAACGGGGCCTCCCGGTCCCGGGCGTGCAGGGAACGGGAGAACCATTCGCTCTCCACATAGGCCATGTGCTTTAGGAGCCCGCCCAGCGTCATCGATGAGGCAGCGGTAGTAGCCACGAAGCCGGCCGCGTCCAGCCCTGCGCATTTCCACGCCAGCGTGGCCCGCTGGTAGTCCAGGAAACCCAGGAGGGTCGCGGTTTCGTCGGAGGCGAGGGGAGGCTCCGGGCGGCCCTGATCGTCCACAATTGTCATGCGCGTGAGTCTAGCCGCCCGGCCTCCACGTCGCCGGAAACCGTCCGCTTCGCCGGAAGAGTACGGCGAGCCGGCACGCTTCCGGCGACTTCGACGACGGCGGGCAAGCGCACGGTCCGTCTGGTGCGCACGGTCCGCCTGGCGCGCCGGTGGATGACGTACTCGGCCACCGCAAGGTTGATCACCCAGGCTGCCCCCAGGAGCACCGCCCGGGTCGGCTCGTCGGGCGGGCCCACCAGCAGCATCCACGGCAGCCCTGTCAGCGCCTGCGTTCCCGCGGCGACGCCGATCGCGTAGCCGCGCGTCATCCACGCGCCGTGCCGCACAAAGTCGCGGCGCACAACCGCCACGACTCCCAGGACAATGCTCGCCGCCATGGCCGAGCCGAAGACCAGCCGCAGCACCAACAGCGCCGGTCCGTCCCCGGGCGGCAGCGGATAGAAGACGGCCATCCACAGGCCGGACAGGGCGGCCAGCAAGCCCGCCGGCGCGAGGATGCGGCCGGCGACCCGGTGCCAGCCGCGGCGGCCCCGCAGCGCGGGGAGGAACTGGAACGCACCGAGCAGGCTGTAGGTGGTGACGCTAAGGATGTGCGTCACCACAGGCACGGGCGAGGCGAAGAACCGGGCGTTCTGGGCGGTGATGGCGGCACCGCCGGTCAGTTCCGTCAGCCGCGCCGCGCCGGCGATCACCGGGATGAGGCTGAGAAGGATCAATCCGGCGGCCACTGGCCACTGGGGGCGGCGGCGGACACGGGGGACGGGGGCGCTGCTGGCGTGTGTTGTCACGGCGTGGTCCTTGGCTGGGATGGCTGGTGGCGGTGGTACATGAATCGCGCGGTGTACGGCGTACACCTGATGCGGCCACGTTAGGTGTACGGCGTACACTTGTCAATAGAGAACCGTTAGGGAAGGGTGGCCGGATGACCCAGCAAGCGGAGCGCACGCGCCGGATCCCGTTGAGCCGGGACCGCGTCCTGGCTGCCGCCGTCGTGCTGGCCGATCAGGTGGGGATCGAGGCGCTGAGCATGCGCCGGCTGGCGCAGGAACTCGGCGTCGTCCCGATGGCGCTGTACAAGCACGTGGCAAACAAGGAGGAACTCCTTGACTGCATGGTGGACGCCCTTGTCAGCGAGATCGATCCTCCCGTCCGTGATGCCGGCTGGAAGGACACCGTGCGCCTGAGGGTGCTCTCGGCGAGGGGGGCGCTGCTGCGGCATCCGTGGGCCCGGCAAGTGCTGGAATCGCGCACGAATAAAACGCCGGCGGTCCTTGGCTACATGGACTCGTTCATCGGCATGTTCCTGGCCGGAGGCTTCTCCGTGGACCTGACCCATCACGTCATGCACGCCCTCGGCAGCCGCATGTGGGGGTTTACCCAGGAGCTGTTCGACGACTCCGCCGGCGGGGACGCCGCAGGGCTGGTGACCCTTCCGCCGGAAGCGCAGGCGGCCATGTTCCGGGAGATGGCCGAGCGGTATCCGAACATTCTGAAGGTCGCCACCGCCTCCGCGCACCAGGACTCCGTGGTGGGCCAGGGGTGCGATGACCAGTTCGAGTTCGAGTTCGCCCTGGACCTGCTCCTGGACGGCTTCGAGCGGCTGCACCGGCAGCACTGGAGCTCCACTCCGGCACAAACCAGCCCGGCACAGACCAGCCCGGCACAAACCAGTCCGGCGCAGACCTCCACGCCGGCAACGCCCTGACCGGCCCCTACTCCTCCAGGAACCGCAGCAGGTACGGAAGAGTGGTCCGCATGGCCCGCAGGTCGCCCCCGCTCGCGGCCAGCTCGCCCAAATAATCGCCGTGGCTGCCCGGCACGATCATCAGACGTGCCCCGGGAATGAGCCGTGACATCTGCACGGCATGGTCAGCGCTGACGACGTCGCGGTCGGCGCTCAGCACCAGGGTGCGGGCCGTGATGCGGCGCAGGTCCTCGTCCGGCCAGCCGGGGAAGGTCAGGATCCGCTGGCGGTCCAGTTCGAACATCCGCTCGAGGTGTCCGGGCTCCGGGTTCAGCCGGCGGTCCGCGTCCTGGTACACCTCCGGCATGTCATCGAGGGTTGCCTTTTCCATCCCCTCCCAAAATTCATCGCCCACAGCGTCGCGGCTGGCGAAGGTGGAGGCGGCAATCAGGCACCGCACCATGGACGGATGCCCCATGGCCAGCGCGAGCGCCGTGTGGCCCCCGGCGCTGAACCCGAGCACATCCACGGAGTCCACGTTGAGCTCATCGAGCACGGCTTTGATGTCCTCTGCCGATCCTTCGGCGGTGAGCGGCCGGGCGGTAGCCGCGGTCCGGCCGTGGCCTTCCTCTTCGACGGCGATCACCTGCAGGCTCTCGGCCAGCAGCGCGGGGATGAGGCCGGCGAAGTTGGTCTCGATGCTCGAGCCTCCGCCGGGAATCAGCAACAGCGGGGGCTCGCCGGCCCGCGGGTGACCGTGGACCTCGTAGTACATGCGGAGGTCGCCGTTCGCCGCGTAACCGTGGGTGAATGTCACACGGCATGTTACCGCCGCTAATACCGGGCTGAACAGGGCCTTGCGGACGACGGCGGGAGATTCCCGCCGTCGTCGTGTTGCGTTGCAGGTCAAGCGTTGACGGACTCGGCGATGATCGCGTCGACCTGGCCCAGCGCCTCCCTCATGCCTTCTTCCATGCCCATGGCGACGATCTTCTCCATCTGCTCCTCCGCCTCGAACGTGGACATGATGGTCATTCGGGTGCGGTCGCCGATTGGCTCCAGTGTCACAACTCCATGGATCGTGCCCATGTCGGCCACGGGGTCGCCGTTGTCGTCCGCGAAGCCATCATCGAACTCCAGCCGGTGCGGGGCGTTGATGGTCACGAACCGCCACCAGCCGCGGGCTTTCTCCCCCTCGGGTCCCGTCATGTAGTAGCTGGCCTCGCCGCCCGGGACGAACTCGTGCTTTTCGAAGGTGGCCGGCCACGTGGGCGGCCCCCACCAGCGCTCGAGCTGGCGCGGGTCTTCCCAGATTTGCCAGACGCGCCCAACTCCGGCATCAAACTCGGCGACCACGGTGAGGCTCAGCGCCTCAAGATTCTTGACTGAACTGACAACCGTCATGACGAACTCTCCTATCCTTCAGTTTCCTTCAGCTTGGCCTTGCGATTTATTCGTTGTTCTGGCGCCTGCCTGCGTCTCGCCAGGTTCCGGGGCGGCCGATTCGGCCAGCAGGTCCGCAATCCGGTCGGCGCGCTGGCGCCAAATGACCTCGTAGTCGTCCAGCAGGCGGCGGGCCCGCTGCAGGCCGTCATGGTTGGCCCGCACGATCTGCTCCCTTCCCCGCTTCTCCTTCGAGACAAGGGAAGCGCGTTCCAGCACCGCCACATGCTTCTGGACGGCCGCAAAACTCATGGCGTAGAGGGCAGCGAGCCCGGAGACCGAGTACTCGCCCACCGTCACCCGGCGCACGATGTCCCTGCGGGTCGCGTCGGCGAACGCCTGGAAAAGGCGGTCGAGTTCGTCGTCGCTGAGCTGGGTTCGGAGCTGATCTACAACCATTTGGTTGTAGGATAGTCCGACTGCTCGGGCGTGTCAATGTGTCGGGAATCGACCCCAGCGGCCTCGGCGCTGGGCGGCAAAGTGGCCGGTGTGCGGAGCGTATGCCGAGCGTAGAGTGAGCCCATGAAGCGTGTGTTGATCGACCGCTTCGGCGGCCCCGAAGTCCTGCAGGTGGTGGAGATCGACGATCCACGGCCCGGCCCGGGTGAAGTCCGCGTCAGGGTCCTGGCTTCGGGGGTCTCTTTCACCGATGCCCAGCTCCGCGCCGGCACCTACCTCGGCGGACCGAAGCCGCCGTTCACGCCCGGATACGAGCTCGTCGGCATCGTTGATGAGCTCGGGCCCGGTTGCTCGCGGGTACGGATCGGGGACCGCATCGGCGCGCTGACGGTGTGGGGCGCCAACGCCGAGCGCGTCTGTGTGCCGGAGGCATACGCGGTGGATGTGCCTGAGGACCTCGACCCGGCCGAGGTCGTAAGCCTCGTCTTCCCCTACATGACCGCCTACCAGTTGCTGCACCGGACGGCCCAGGCGAAGCCCGGGGAGAGCGTTCTGGTTCACGGCGCGGCAGGCAGGGTGGGCGCCGCCATCCTCGAGCTCGGAGCACTGGCCCGCCTCCGCCTCTACGGGACCGCCTCCGGCCGGGACCGCGCCGCAGTGGAGCGGCTGGGCGCGGTGGCGATCGACTATCAKAACGAGGATTTCCTGGCCCGAGTGCGCGGGCTCACCGGCGACGGCGTAGACATTGCCCTCGACGGGATCGGTGGGCCGTTGTCTCTGCGCTCCTTCCGGGCGCTGCGGCCCGGCGGCCGGCTCGTTGTGTTTGGCCGCTACGCCACCATCGCGCAGGGGCGCAAGAACTGGCCGGGCGTGATCGCCTGGTACGCGGCAACGGGGAGCGTCGCACTCTGGGGCTGGCTGTCACCCCGCCGAAAGGTGCTGTCCTACCGGATCCAGAAGCTGCGCATCCACCACCAGGACTGGTTCAGGGCAGACTTCTTCGCGCTGCTCGAGTTGCTTCGCCGCGGCGAGATTCACCCGGTGGTGGCCGAGCGCCTGCCGCTTTCGGACGTTCGTCGCGCCCATGAGCTGCTGGGGAGCACCGCGGCGAAAGGGAAGATCGTGCTCGTACCCTGATCGGGCATGGTCGCTGCCGCGACACTACGTGTAAGGCCCCGCCGGGTTCGCGGGAAGCCTGCGAGGTCGCCGGAAGGTTCCGGCGAGTCCGCACGTTTCCGGCGACTTCGCGGCCCAACGCCACGAGGGAGGATAGTTTTAGGGCATGACGGCAAGCTACACGTACGACGTCGAGATTCTGCACCTCCTCGTATCGCCGGCACACGCCTACTTCGGCCGCGCCCGCGATGGTGCGGCGCAGGTCCCCACGACGGACGCGGACCAAGTGGAACTGGTGGCCGGCAAGGGCATCGTCGGCGACCGGTTCTTCGGCAAGGCCGCGCACATGGACGCCGCCGTCACCCTCCTCTCGATCGAGGCCCTCGAGGCGATGGCTGAAAAGCTGGGAGCCGGCCCCTTTGACCCGCTCCTGACCCGGCGCAATGTGGTCCTCCGGGGCGCCCCCCTCGCTCCCCTGCTCGGCGAAGAGTTCGCGCTTGAATCGAAGGGCAACGTGGTCCGGCTCCGGGCCGGACGGCCAGCCCACCCCTGCGCGTGGATGGACCGGATGCTTGCCCCGGGCGCGCACGACGCCATGCGCGGCCGGGGAGGCGTGCGCTGCCAGCCGCTTTCGACCGGCCTCCTGAGCCGCGGCCCGGCCGTGCTGGTCAGCCCCGTCCCGCTCGACCCCGGGCAGGCCGGCGTCCCCACGCTGTTGCGCCCCTCCCGGCTGCCGTAGCGCGGCGAAGACCCGAGCGGCGCGGACGACGGCGGGCGTTGCGTGATCCGGCGAGCGGCGATCATGCTCTTTGCCGCGGATGTGGAACAAATGCGCATCCGAATCGTCCGCAGGAAATAGGCTCGGACTCATCGATCAGGCGGCCGCACGGCAACCGTCAAGTGCAAAAACCGGTGAAGGAGCCAGGGTGGACACCCGAAAGCTGAAGTATTTTCTGGCTGTTGTTGACCACGACGGGTTCAGCCGGGCCGCGGAGCACCTACTCATCGCCCAGCCATCGCTCTCGCAGACCATCGCCGCCCTCGAGAAGGAGCTGGGCGTGCCGCTCTTCCACCGGATCGGGCGGCGGGCGGTGCTCACCGAGGCGGGCAAGGAGCTGATCGGGCCGGCCCGGCTCGTGATGCGCAACCTCGATGCGGCGCAGTCCGCGGTGCAGTCGGTGCGCGGGCTGCGCAGCGGACGGCTGGACATCGTCACGATGCCCTCACCCGGGATCGAGCCCCTGTCCTCGATGATCGCCGCCTTCACCCGTGCCCATCCCTTGGTCAGGCTCAATGTCAGCGCCGCCTTCACCCCGGAGGACGTCATCGAGTCTGTCCGAAGCGGCAGCACGGAGATCGGGCTGGCAGGCTCCCCCACGCCCATCAAGGTTCCCGGTGTTGAGGTGCTGGAGCTCGATCGCCAGCCGCTGATCCTTCTCATCAATCCCCAGTCCGATACGTTTGGCGCCGCAACAACGATTCAACGCGAGGAGCTGGCCGGCCACCGCCTGGTCGCGAGCCAGCGCGGCTCGCTGATGCGCTGGCTTGTGGACGATGCACTGGCGCGGGGGATCGACGCCGAAATCGTCGTCGAGGTCGCCCACCGGACGTCGATCCTGCCCTTGGTCCTGGCCGGGGTCGGCCACGCCGTGATGCCGTCGTCGTGGGCGCCCCTGGCGCACAAATCGGGGCTGCGGACGCTGCTGATCGAACCCGTATCCTACCTGGATGTTGCCGTTCTCAGCCGGAGGGACGACCTGACCCCCGCGGCCCGGTCCTTCCTGGCGGTGGCGCGGCTGCACGCGGCCCCGCAACCGCAAGGAAGGACAGACACGCCTCCCCCGGCGCATCATCAATAGGCTGAACCTATCTAGCGGATCGGATCTTGGTCTTGGACGGCATGTGGTGCCGGCCCGTCTACTTGAAGAGGAAGGCAGTGTGACGCTGCTAACACACTCAACGAGGAGGTAGGCACATGAGCGCCACCCAGAAATTCAGCATCGCTTCAATCCCCGCAGACGGGGTCGGCAAAGAGGTCGTCTCCGCCGGACGCCGGGTCCTGGACGCCCTGGCGCAGAATTCCGGCGGCAAGTTCGCCTTCGAATGGACCGAGTTCCCATGGGGCTGCGAGTACTACGCCAAGACCGGCCAGATGATGGACCCCGACGGACTGGACACCCTCAAGGATTTCGACGCCATCTACTTCGGCGCTGTCGGCTGGAAAAACGTCCCGGACCATATCAGCCTCTGGGGCCTGCGCCTGAATATCACGCAGAACTTTGACCAGTGGGCCAACATCCGTCCGGTGAAGTTCCTCCCGGGCGTCCAGTCCCCGCTGCGCAAGGCCGACACCACCGAACTCGACTGGATTGTGGTCCGCGAAAACAGCGAAGGCGAGTACGCCGGCCTCGGCGGGCGCAACCTCAGCGGCCGCGGCCCGGGCAACGAGGTCGCCCTGCAGACCGCGCTGTTCACCGAGAAGGGCTGCGAGCGSATCATGCGCTTCGCGTTCGAYCTCGCCCGGACCCGCACGGTGAAGAAGGTCTCCTCCGTCACCAAGTCCAACGCCCAGCAGTACGGCATGGTCCTCTGGGACGAAACCTTCCAGCGTGTTGCCCTGGACTACCCCGATGTCGCCACCGAGAGCGTCCTGGTTGACGCGATGAGCGCCAAGTTCATCCTGCACCCGGAAGACCTCTCCGTCGTCGTGGCCTCAAACCTGAACGCCGACATCCTCTCCGACCTCGGCTCGGCCCTGGCCGGCAGCCTCGGCCTGGCGGCCAGCGCCAACCTGAACCCGGAGCGCCGCTTCCCGTCCATGTTCGAACCGGTGCACGGCTCGGCCCCGGACATCGCGGGCAAGGGCATCAGCAACCCGATCGGCGCGATCGCCAGCGCAGCCCTGATGCTGGACCACTTCGGCCTGCACGAGGAAGCCCGCCGCGTCGAGGCCGCCATCGAAGAGGCGACCGGCGCCGGCCACCTGACCCGCGACGTCGGCGGCGACGCCACCACCGCGGACGTCACTGACGCCATCATCGAGGCCCTGGCCCGCACCCTGGCGGCCGTCTAGCGCTTCCGTCCACCGCTGCGAAGCACCAAAACGGACGACGGCACTGAAACGGACGACGCCGGCCGCGCGGCCGCCGTCGAACGCTAGACACCGCACGGGGCGGCTGCGCCCAACTGGCTCCCGCCCCGTGCAAACCCCCCCACTTAAAGCATCTCCAGAGACATTCCACAATGAGGTAGGAATCATGGGACACATCACCACCGCGGGCACGGACATCCCGGCCCCCAAGAAACGCTGGTACAGGCAGCTGTACTTCTGGGTATTGACCGGCATCGTCCTCGGCATTCTGGTGGGCTGGCTGGCCCCGGCTGCGGGCATCGCCATGGAACCGATCGGCACCACCTTCGTCAACGCCATGAGAATGCTGATCGGCCCGATCGTGTTCCTGACCATCGTCGGCGGCATCGCCAGCGTCGCGGATCTGAAGAAGGTCGGCATGACCGGGCTGAAGGCCCTGACGTATTTCCAGATCGGCACGATCTTTGCCCTGCTCTTTGGCCTGGTCGCCATCAACATCTTCCGCCTCGGCGACGGCGTCAACGCAGACGCCAGCGCGATCAAGACGACGGACTCCGCGGCCAAACTCATCGACGCCGGCGCCCACCAGGAATGGTGGCAGTTCCTGACCCACGTCATCCCCACCAGCGTCGTCGCGCCCTTCGTGGAAGGCGACATCCTCCAGATCATCTTCATCGCCGTGATCTTCGGCGTCGCGCTGAACGCCATGGGCAAGGTCGGAGCGCCCGTCCTGGACGGTGTCCAGCGCCTCACCGGGGTCATGTTCAAAATCCTGGGCTTCATCATGAAGGCCGCCCCGCTGGGCGCTTTCGGCGCGATGGCCTTCGCCGTCGGCAAGTACGGCGTCTCCTCCCTCTCCAGCATGGGCGGGCTGATCGCGCTCTTCTACGCCACCTCGATCCTCTTCGTCGTCGTGGTCCTCGGCTCCGTCATGGCCTTCCTGAAGCTGAACATCTTCAAGATGATCCGCCACCTCAAAGAGGAGTACCTGCTCATTCTGGGCACCTCCACGGCCGAACCGGCCCTCCCGGGCCTGATGCGCAAGCTCGAGCACGCCGGCGTGAAGAAGGAAACGGTCGGGCTCGTGGTCCCCACGGGCTACAGCTTCAACCTCGACGGCGCCGCCATCTACCTTTCGCTGGCCGCTGTCTACATCGCCCAGGCAACCAACACGAACCTGACCATCGGCCAGCAGCTTGGCCTCATCGCGGTCATGCTGCTCACCTCCAAGGGCGCGGCCGGCGTCGCCGGCGGCGGCTTCATCGCCCTGACCGCCACCCTGGCCACGCTCGGCACCATCCCTGCCGCCGGCATCATGCTTATCTTCGGCATCGACAAGTTCATGTCCGAGTGCCGGGCCCTGGTGAACTTCACCGGCAATGCCGTCGCCACCTTGTTCATCGCCTGGTGGGACCGCACCCTGGACGCGGACCGCGTCCGCCGCGTCTTCAACGGCGAAACTGTTGAGACCCTGCCCAGCGAGGATCCGATCCTCCCGGACGGTTACGGCGACATCGACGATGACCTGATCGAATACGGCCACCACACGCACCAAGACAACAACCCGGAGCGCACAGAACCCGCCGATGCCGATTCTACGGCCAAGGACAACCGCCGCCCCGCCTACTCGGAAACCATCTGACATGGTCCACACCACCGCCCCCAAAACCGTGCGGACCCTCATCGCACCGGACAAGTTCAAAGGCAGCCTCACGGCCGGCGAGGTAGCCGATGCCCTGGCCGCAGGGCTCCGCGCCGGAGCCGGCTCCACTGGCGGGGCCGGAGCGGTCCACTGCGAGCTGCTTCCGCTGGCCGACGGCGGGGACGGCAGTGTGGACGCCGCCGTCGCCGCCGGCTTCACCCGTCACCGCCACACTGTCACCGGGCCCACCGGCCAGCCCGTCCCGGCCGGCATCGCGTTCGACGGCACCACCGCCGTCGTCGAGGTCGCCAACACGTGCGGCCTGGCGCTCCTGCCGGCGGCCCAGCTGGAACCGTTGGCGGCCTCCAGCCGGGGCTTTGGGGAAGCGATCCTGTTCGCCCTCAGTCTCAACCCGGCCAGGATCGTCCTGGCGCTGGGCGGAAGTGCCAGCACCGACGGCGGCATGGGAATGCTCACCGCCCTGGGCTACGGCTTCCACGACGTCCGCGGCCGGCAGCTCCACGGCAGCGGAAAGTCGCTGGCGCAGATCCACACCATCCGCCGGACCAGGTTCCCCGAACTGGACGGCACGGAGCTCGTAGTCGCCAGCGACGTCCACAATCCACTGCTCGGGCCCGGCGGCGCGCCGGCGGTCTTCGGGCCCCAAAAGGGCGCCGGACCGCAGGACGTTGGGGCGCTGGAGCACGGGCTGGCGCACCTCGTCGCCACGTTGACGGACGCCGGATTTGAGGACGCCGAGGCACTGGCGCAGCGTGAGGGCGCCGGAAGCGCCGGCGGCATCGGCTTCGCCTGCCTGCTGCTGGGCGCCAAGCAGGTCTCGGGCGCCGACTACTTCCTGGACCTGCTCGATTTCAACAACCGCAGGGACAGTTGCGACGTCGTCATCACCGGCGAAGGCAGCATCGACGAACAGACCCTCGCCGGCAAACTTCCCGCCGCCGTCGCCCGGAGGTCCGGAACCCGCCCGATCATCGCGGTGGCCGGCCGTTCCCTCCTCCCCCGGGAAAGGTGGTCCGAACTGGCGCTCACCCGGGTCTACACCCTGGCCGAGTACACCGACCAGGACTCCTCCAAGGACCCCGGACTGTCCGCCGCCCTGCTGCAGAGGATCGGGAGGGACATCGCGGCAAGCCTGCTGTAGGCGACCTTCCGCCGACGAGGGGAACGCCTGCCTGGGGACACCCGGGCGGGCGTTCTTGTCGCGTTCCCTTTGATGTCCGCTTGTGGTCCGCCCACCGGCGGGCCGCTGTCAGCAGTAGCGGGACCTGGCCCCGCGGTCCTACTGCCTAATCGCGCCCTGGCTCTTCCCGCTCCGCGATTCCCTTCACGCTCTTCACCAGGCTGTCCCACATGCCCTTGGAGTGGTCGGCGTCCTCGGCACTGGCGTTGTTGTCCTGGGCGAGCGTCAGATGCGTGGCACCGGCCTGGTCCTCGAGCGTCCAGGTCAGCGTGTGGTAGTTCTCCGGCGCATCCGGCTGGCCGCTCAACGGGCTGAAGTGCGTGACAACAAGCCGCCGTCCGGGTTCAAACTCGAGGATGCTGCCCCTGTCCTCGTACTCCTTGCCGTCCCAGGTGCCCCGCCACAGGATGGGTCCGCCTACCGTCCAGTCGGTCACGAGTTCGGTGCCGAACATGAACTCCTTGGCTGCATCGGGATCGGTGATTACGGACCATACGCGGCTCGCGGGCGCCTCGATGGTGATGGTCGAGGTCGCCACATACATTCCAGGCATAGCCTTCCTTTCCTCGCGGAGTCGCTCGGCGCCGGCAGCGCCCGGCACCGAGACTACTCCGCCGGGCGGAACGTGCGGAAGCTCCCTAGGCCGGGTAGATCGCGATGGCGGCGGCCTTGATGACGAAGTAGACGCTCATTCCGGGGACGAGGCCGAGGTCGGCTGACGCGGCCGGGGTGATGTCCGCGGAGAGTCGACCGGCACGGACACGGATCTGATCGCCGTGGGGCTCCAGGTCCGTGATGATCACTTGGAATGAGTTTCGCGGGCTGCCGTGCTCTTCGGTGAGGAACACCGATACCGCCGAGGGCGGAAAGACCGCTACTCCGTCCTGCCCGGGCTCGACGGACTCGTCCTGGTGGCCCGCGACGACCATGCCCTGGGCCGTGGTCACCCCGGCGTTGCTGACGGTGCCGGCCACAAGGTTCAGCCCGGCCAGCCCGGCGGCGAACTGGCTGCGCGGTTTTTCCAGGACTTCGCGGGTGGGGCCCTGTTCGGTGATCCGGCCGTCCTCGAGGACGATCACCCGGTCGGCCAGCATGAGGGCGTCGAGGATGTCGTGGGTGATGATGATGGCCCGGCGGCCGGCGAGGACGCGTTTGAGGAGCCGGCGGAGCAGCGGGGCGGCGTGGATGTCGAGCGCGGCCATGGGCTCGTCGAGGAGCAGCAGGTCGGGGTCGGCGGCGAGGGCGCGGGCCACGGCCACCCGCTGGGCCTGTCCGCCGGAGAGCTGTCCGGGGCGCCGCGAGGCGAGGGAGTCGGCGTCGACTTCGGTGAGCCAGTGCATGGCCGTTTCGCGGGCCGCCGCGCTGGAGGCGCCGGCGCTGCGTGGCCCGAACGCGACGTTGTCCAGTGCGCTGAGGTGCGGAAACAGGAGGGCTTCCTGGGCCAGCAGCGCCGTGCCCCTGGTGTGCGGGGCGCGCCAGATGTTGGTGTCCGCGCTCAGGTCGAACAGGACTTTTTCGCCGATCGTCGCCTTGCCGGCATCGGGGCGCAGCAGGCCGGAGATGATCGAGAGGAGCGTCGATTTACCGGCCCCGTTGGGCCCGAGGATGGCGATTGTCTCGGCCGGTCCGAGGCTGAGGGAGACCTCGAAACTCCGTGCGGCAAGGGTTGCGTCCAGCCGAAAGGTCACCGGAGTGCTCCTTCCGGTGCAACGCCAAGGCGAGGGCGCCGGTAGGAGAGCCCGACGACGGCCACCGCCACGGCGACCAGCAGGAGGGAGAGCGCGACGGCGGCGTCGGCGTCGGTTTCGCGTTGCAGATAGATCTCCAGCGGCAGGGTGCGGGTGACGCCCTGCAGGCTGCCGGCGAAGGTCAGGGTGGCACCGAATTCGCCCAGGCTGCGGGCGAAGGACAGAACGGCGCCGGAGGCCAGGCCGGGGAGCACCAGCGGGATGGTCACCCGGCGCAGCACCGTGCCCGGGCGCGCGCCGAGGGTCGCGGCGACCGCCTCGTACTTGTTGCCGGCGGTGCGCAGGGCGCCTTCGAGGCTGACCACCAGGAACGGCAGGGCAACGTACGTCTGGGCGAGGACGACGGCGGTTGTGGAGAAGGCGATCTGGATTCCGGCCAGTTCCAGGCTTTTGCCCAGGAGTCCCTGGCGGCCGAAGGTGTAGAGCAGGGCGATGCCTCCCACCACGGGAGGCAGGACCAGCGGCAGGAGGACGAAGGCCCGGAGCAGGCGCTGGCCCGGGAACGGGCTCCGCGCCAGGATGAGTGCGAGCGGCACGCCGAGGACGATGCAGGAGGCGGTGCTCGCCGCGGAGGTACGCAGGCTCAGGCCGAGCGCGGTGAGTGAGGATTCGGAAGTGATCAGCGGGATGAACTCGGACCAGTTGACCCTGGCGACCATTGCCACCAGCGGAAGCAGGACGAAGAGTGCCCCTGCTGCCGCGATGGCGTAAATCCATGCCGGGATGCCCGTGTACCCGGTCCCGCTGCGCCTGTGCATGCCGTTTACGGGGTGCCGAATCCGGCGTCGCTCAGGACCGTCTTGCCCTCGCTGCCGGTGACCGCGGCGATGAAGGCAGCGGCGAGCTCCTTGTTCTTGCTCGTGCCGACCGTGGCGATGGGGTAGGTATTTACAGCCCGGTCCGACTCGGCGAAGCGGATGCCTTCGACCTTGTCTCCGGCGTTCTTGACGTCCGTGACATAGACCAGCCCGGCGTCGGCCTCACCCGAGGTGACCTTGCCCAGGACATCCGTGACGGACGATTCCTCGCTGACCGGCGCCAGGGTGGTGCCGGTGGCTTTTTCGACGGTCTCGGCCGCGGCGCCGCAGGGAACCTGCGGTGCGCAGACCACCACCTTCACGCCCGGTTTGGCGAGGTCGGCGAAGGAGCTGATCGATGCCGGGTTGGACGGCGGAACCGCGATTTCCAGGACGTTCGTGGCGAAGTTGGCCGGGGCGCCGTCGATCAGTTCCGCATCGGTCAGCTTGGCCATGTTCTTGGTGTCGGCGGAGGCGAAGACGTCGGCCGGGGCGCCCTGGGTGATCTGCGTGACCAGGTCCGAGGAGCCGGCAAAGTTCAAAGTGATTTTGGTGCCGGGGTTCTTCGCCTCGAAGTCGCTGGCCAGCTTGGTGAAGGTCGATTTCAGCGAGGCCGCGGCGTAAACGGTGATCGCTCCGGACAGCGTGCGGGTCTCACTGGCCCCGGCGCTGGAGTTGGAGCCGGTTCCGGCTGCCCCGGGCGTGCCGGCGGCGCAGCCGGCCAGGCCCGCGGCCAGGGCGCCGGCCGCCAGCAGTGCGGGGACGTGCTTGCGGGCAGTCCTCATATGATGCTCTTTCCGTGGGGCGTTTCGATGATGACGGTGGTGGCTTTGACCACGGCGGTCGCCACGGATCCGAGCTCCAGGCCCAGTTCCCGGACGGCTTCGCTGCTCATCAGGGACACGACGCGGAAGGGCCCGCACTGCAGCTCAACCTGTGCCATGACTTTGTCAGCAGTGATGCCCGTGACCAGGCCGACGAACCGGTTGCGGGCGGAGCGGCCCACCTTGGTGGGGTCATCGGGAAGCTGTGCCTGGTCGCGGGCCAGGTGGGCAAGTTCCAGGCCGTCCACGGCCAGCCGGCCGGAGTCATCCTTGACCGGGGTCAGGATCCCATTCTCGGTCCAGCGCCGGACGGTGTCGTCACTGACCCCGAGAAAACGTGCTGCTTCGGAGATGCGGATTTTCGGCATGACTCTATAATCACCTATTTGCGGAAATTATGGGGATTCTGATCCGCAAATCAGTAAATAATCCTCGTTTGGTGTCATCCGAGGAGCAGCCGGGTGCGGCCCCCGGGATCCTCGAACTCAAGCCGCATGTCGGGCCGGCCGATGGCGCCGCCGCCGGGCGCCGCCCGCTTGGCGGCCACCAGGAGCGACGGCGGGTCGATTTTCCCGCCGCCCGGGACGATAATCGGAGGTGACCGGACAGCTTCTGCCGAGAGGAGCCGGCCGTGGCACCCACCACCCTGCTGGCAGGATTCAGATCTGCGATCGCCGCCCTCACGCTGGGGGTGCTGCTGACCGGAACCGGCTGCTCCTCCGACAACCCCGCGGAAACCACGAAGATCACGCCGGCGACCAACGGGATCAACACCGTGGTCGGTCCGATGAAGCTGGCGGACATGCTCATCCTCTCCCACGGAGCGGACCAGCCCGGACGGATCATGGGCACGGTTTTCAACACGTCCGCCAAAGACGCGGTTGTCACCATCTCCGGCGCTTCCGGATCGACGGTATCGATTCCGGTCAAGGCCAACGGCGAAACGTCTTTGGCCCAACCTCCGGCCATGATGCTGGACCCCACCACGGGATCCCCCGGGTCCCTGGTCACGGTCCGGGTGAGCGAGGACTCCACAGGTAAGTCGGCCGAGCTGCAGCTTCCGGTCCTGGACTCCACGCTGCCCGAATACCAGTCGTACATGCCCGCGACGCCCGGATCCGGGACTGCCTCCGGCAGCCCGTCACCCACACTGCCCGGGAACACCACCGCCCCATCCGGAACCGGGTCCCCCACCTCCAGCCCCTCCCCCAGCCCGTAGCCCGAAGCCCGGTCTCAGTCGCCTGACAACCATGGATCTGGTCCCAGGGGCGGCGCTCCCGTTACCGGAGCAGGACGGGGCTTAGGCAGGCAGGGCCGGTGAACGCAGACCCTGCCTGCCAGCCGTGGCCCTGGCTAGGAGAAGCGTCCCGGCCGGAAGGTGGCCAGCATCGGGTGCTTCGTGCCAGTCATGATCTCGCCCGCGAGAAGTTCGCCTGCGATGAGGCCGAGCGTGGCCCCCGAGTGTGTGAAGGCCACGAAGCAGCCGGGCACCTGGCCGAGTTCACCGAGGACCGGTTCGCCGTCGCCCGGGATGGGCTTGTAGCCGATCTTCCAGGAGGCTGGTTTGAGGTCGGGGTTGCCGGCGATGAGCCTGGATGCCTCATCGGCGAGCTCCTGGACCACGTCATCGGGGATGCTGAAGGAGCCGTCGGCGTGTTCGGCGATGTGCCCTTCATACCAGTCGTGGTCCAGGGCGAGGGTGTTTCCGGGGTTGGGCCGGACGGCGGCCCTGGGGGTGTTCAGCACGGTCTTCAGCTCGTGCTCGACGGGTTTGGTCAGCACCAGCATGGAGACCGGGGATCCGTTGGGGATTTCGACGCCGAGTGGCGCGACGACGGCGGGAGTTGCGGCACCGCACGCCACGAGGACAGCGTCTGCCTCGTAGGTTTCGCCTGCGGCCGTCTCGACGCCGGTGGCCCGGCCGCCGTCGACCGTCACGGACACCTTGCCGGCGTTGAGGACGAGTTCACCGCCCAGGGCGTGGAACTCCTCCATCAGGAAGTCCACCAGATCGGGCAGGCTGACCCAGCCCTCGCCGGGATTGAAGATGGCGTTCTCCGGAACGGCATCCGGATCGATGCCGGGGGTGGCTGAGGAAACCTGCGCGGGTGTCAGAAGCCTCGAGTCATAGCCGATGGATTTCTCGTAGTGGTGGCGGGCTTCCGTGGCGGCTTCCTGGCCGGCGGGATTCCACATGAGGCCACCGCCGAACTGCAGCCAGTCCCGCACGGGGTCCGCGGCGAAGAGCGTGCGGTAGCGGTCCACGCCGGCGACCCGGAGCTGGTGGTACGGCGTGGACCGTTCTCCGGCGGAGTTCAGCCAGGAGAGCGAGCGGCCGGTGGCCTCGCTGGCCAGGCCGTGTTCGGTCAGGAGGGTGACGGAGGCGCCGTCGCGGAGCAGGTGGACGGCGGTGGAGACGCCGAGGATGCCGCCGCCGATGATGGCGATGCGCTTGGTTGAGGGTGTGGAGGACATGGGTCTGCCTTTCCTTAAGTAGAGGTGTCAGGGGTGCCCGCCAGGGGCACTGGGAGGCGGTGTGCGGGCTATGCGAAGGCGCGGATATTTTCGATGACCCTCAGGACGTCGAGGGACTCCTCGGGGTCGACCGGAAGTGGGCCCTTGCCACGGAGGGCAGCCGCGAGCTGTGCATAGAACAGCGGATAGGCGCCGGGTTCAGATGCGACTGGCCGCAGGTCTCCGTCGACACCCACGGTCCCCCAATGGGTTTGGGGTTCGACGCCGTAGCCCTGGTCCGTGGGTGTCGTTCCGGCCGCGAGGGCCGGTTCCTGGCCGTCCAGGCCCCACTTCGTGTAGCCGGACTCGGAGCCCAGGACGTGAAAGCGCGGGCCGACCTGCGCCGCCATGCCGTTCATCCACAACCGTGAGCGGACCCCGGATTCGTGGAGCAGGGACACGAAGGCCTCGGTGTCGGCGCCGCCCGGATCCGGGCCGTGGTTCGCCGTTTCGCCGTAGCTTTGGGTCACCGGGCCAAAGAGCTGGATGGCCTGGTCGATCAGGTGGGCACCGAGGTCGTTGAGGATGCCGCCGCCCTCGGGCACGGCGGCGGTGTCCCGCCAGTTTCCGAAGCCCTCCGGCCGCCACCATTCAAAGCGCGACTCGAAGCTGCGGACCTCGCCCAGCGCTCCTTCCTCGATAAGCTTCTGAAGCGTCAGGAAATCGGCGTCCCAGCGCCGGTTCTGAAATACCGTAAGCTGCACGCCGGCGTCGGCCGCCCGGGAGATGAGTTCCTGCCCCTGGTCCGATGTGGTGACGAACGGCTTGTCCACCACCACGTGAAGGCCATGGGCGATGGCCGTCGCGGCGAGGTCGAAGTGGGTCAGCGGTGGCGTTCCGAGGACCACCAGATCGAGGTCACCGGACAACGCAAACAGGTCCTCTGGCGTAGGGACGATCCGGGTGTCCGGGTAGAGCCTTGCAGCTTCCGAGGCGCGGTCCGGGTCCGCCGTGACGATCACGTCCAGCGAGTAGTTGGCATCCGCCGCGATCAGCGGTGCGTGGAAGACTTTGCCCGAGATGCCGAACCCCACGACGGCGGTGCGGATGGGTGCCGCGGCGGTGTTTCCCTTCAGGGTCTCCATCAGAGCACTTCCGAGAGGAAGCGCTGGAGGCGTTCACTTTGCGGGTTGTCGAAGAGGTCGGCGGGCGTGCCGGACTCGACGACCTCGCCTTCGTCCATGAAGACGACCTGGTCGGCGACCTTGCGGGCAAACCCCATCTCGTGCGTGACCACCAGCATGGTCATGCCGCGGCGGCCCAGGCCTGCCATGAGGTTCAGCACGCCCTTGACCAGCTCCGGGTCCAGGGCGCTGGTGGCCTCGTCGAAGAGCATGACTTCCGGTTCCATGGCCAGGGCTCGGGCAATCGCGACGCGCTGCTGCTGTCCGCCGGAGAGGTCGCGGGGGCGGTGGTCGGCGCGTTCGGCAAGACCGACCTCGGCGAGGCGGCGCCGGGCGCGTTCCCTGGCCTCGGCCTTGGGCATGCCCTTGACGCTCCAGAGGGCCAGCGCCACGTTCTCGAGGGCGGTGTGGTCCGGGAAGAGGTTGAAGTGCTGGAACACCATGCCGATGCGGCTGCGCAGGAGGTCCGGTTTGACCTGCAGGGCGCTCTCGCCGGCCAGGAGCACGTCCCCACTCTTGGGTTCGTGAAGCCGGTTGACGCCGCGCAGGAGGGTGGATTTGCCGGAGCCGGAGGGCCCGATGATGCAGGTGGTGGTGCCCGGGGCGACGTTGAGGCTGACCTTGCGGAGCACCTCGACGTCGCCGTAGGCCATGGTCAGGTTCTTCAGTTCCAGGCTGGAGCCGTGGAACGTCTCGATGTCCGGGACTGGTTCTTTGGCGTTGCTGGTGCTGCTTGCGGTGTTGCTGGCGAGGCTCATGTGTTGCTCCCGGTGGTCAGCGGTGAAGCCGCGGCGAGTTCTTTGACTTCCTTGAGACCGCTGCTGGGTGCAGCGGGGCGGCGTCGGCCGGTGCGGAAGCGGTTATCGAAGTAATTGACCAGATGGGTCAGGGGAACCGTGATCAGCAGGTAGAAGATGCCGGCCATGACCAGGGGCGAGAGGTTGCCGGAAAGCACGGCGGCGTCCTGGCCCACGCGGAAGAGCTCGCGTTCCGTGACCAGCAGGCCCAGGAAATAGACCAGCGAGGAGTCCTTGACGATCGCGATGAACTGGTTCACCAGCGCCGGCAGGACCCGGCGGACGCCTTGCGGAACCACCACCAGGGCCATGGACTTCGCGTAGCTCATGCCCAGCGCGCGGCAGGCCTCACCCTGGCCTTTGTCCACGCTCTGGATACCGGCGCGGAAGATCTCACCGATGTAGGCGCTGGCGATCAGGCTCAGGGCGATGATCCCCAGGGGGTAGGGCGAGGGGCCGAAGATCGATTGGCTGAAGCGGGCGAAACCCTGGCCGATCAGCAGGATGGTCAGGATGGCGGGGAGTCCGCGGAAGAGGTCCGTGTAGATCCGGGCCGGAACCCGAAGCCACCGCGAGGGAGATATCCCCATCACGGCGACGACCATGCCGAGTGCAACGCCGATGATGGTCGCCGCAACGGAGATGATGAGGGTATTGAGGAGACCGACTCCCAGAAGCTGGGGCAGGACCTCGGCCATTGCGCCGAAGTCGAAGAAGGTGCGGGTGATGGTGCTTAACCAGTCCATGGTTGCTCTCAGACGTAGGTAGCTTGTGGAACCCGGGCGGGCCGCGCAGTGCGGCCCGCCCGGTCAGGTGGCAGCCGGGCTATGTGCCGGACGTGCCGATGGTTCGGTGCCTATTGGTTGCCGGTCGCTTACTTGCTGGGCCGTTTACTTGCTCGGCGCAGGCGTTGCCGTCTGCTCGGCTTTCGGCAGGTACTGCTCGGGCATCGGGGAGCCCGGGAACCACTTCTGGTAGAGCTTCTTCCAGGTGCCGTCCTCCATGGCTGCGGCAAGGCCCTTGTTGAGGGCGTCCTTGAAAGCGGTCTTGCCCTTGGCCACGGCGAAGCCGGCGGGAGCGTCGAAGGACGGGATGTCCGCGGCGCTGATCAGCCCGTACTGCGTTTCATAGGCCTTGGCGGCCTCGTAGTCCAGGAAGTGTGCATCAACGGATCCACTGTTGACGGCGGCGATCGCGGTGTTGTTGTCCGGGAAGCGCACCAGGCTCGCGGAGGTGAAGTTCTTGACCGCGTATGCCTCCTGCAGCGTTCCCTGCACGACGCCGAGACGCTTTCCGGCGAGACCGTCGGCGCCGGTGATGCCCGAGGTCTTCGTGGTGATGACGGTCAGGTAGCCGGCCAGGTAGCCATCGGAGAAGTCGACGGTCTGTTTGCGCTTGTCCGTGATGCCGATCGCCGCAACGCCGGCGTCGAACTGGCCGTTGGAGACGGCGGCGAGCAGCCCGGAGAAGTCCTGTCCGGTGAAGACGACCTTGTCGACTCCGGCGCGGTGGGCGACGTCTTTGAAGAGCTCGACGTCGAAGCCGGTGAAGTTGCCCTGGGCGTCGGCAAAGGTATAGGGCTTCGAATCACCCAGGCTGGCAACACGGATGGTGCCGGCCTCAATCAGGCCGTAGGGGTTGTCCGCCGGCGAGGACGAGGCGGATGAGCTGCCTCCGCAGCCGGAGAGTGCCAGGACCGCGGCAACAGCAGCGGCGATGAGCGCCCCGGGRCGCATTTTGTTTCCTGTGTTCACAGCGTTTCCAATCGTGGGGGTGAGCAGCGGGGCAGGCAGACAGTGGGCCCCGTGGAGTGGGACTTTGTCGATGGAAGTCTTGCTGAGTCCGGTCTCAGTCCCTAGGATTGAGACCGGACTCACATCGATTGCTAGAAATGTAATCGAAGCCACATCAGGCGTCAAGGGTCCGCTACGAAAGGCCGTAATGAATAGTGATGCTTCCCGGCGCCGCGATGTCACTGTCGCCGACGTCGCCAAAGCAGCCCAGGTTTCCAAGGCCCAGGCCGCCCGCGCCCTGGGCAACTACGGGGCCGTGAGCGACGACGTGCGCGAGCGGGTGCTGGCTGCCGCCGAGGAACTGGACTACCGGCCCAACGAGCTCGCCCGCAGCATGAACACCGGGAAATCGCACACCATCGGGGTGGTGGTCGGCGACATCGAAAACCCCCATTTCGGCCTGGCCACGCGGGGCATCACGGACACCGCCAAGCGGAGTGGATTCAATGTCATCCTGATCAATACGGACGAGGATACCGAGGCGGAAATCGACGCCGTGAGGGTGCTCCTCGACAAGCGCGTTGACGGCCTGATCGTGGCACCCGCGTCTTCCGTGGCAACGCAACATTTACGGCGCGTTCACGAATCCGGCCGTCCGCTGGTCCTTTTGGACCGCAAGGCGCCAGGGCTCGACGTCGACACCGTGGCGGTGGACATGGAGGACATCTCCCATGAATCCACCAGCTATTTGCTCAAGTCCGGCCACCGGAGGATCGCCTTCGTCTCCACGCTGAAAACAGCCGGGCCGTACCACGACGGCTTGCAGCTGGACTCGTCCCAGATCTCGGACCGGCGCGACGGAATGAAACGCGCATTCGAGGAGGCGGGGCTGGACCTGCCCGTCGATCTGATCCGCCTCAACGCCGGCGACGACGAGTCCATCAAGAAGATCACCCGCGAGCTGCTGCAGCGCCCGGACCCGGCGACGGCGATCATCGCCTCCGACGGCCTGATCGGCCTCAGCGTGGTGGAGGCGATCCACGAGCTCGGCCTCTCCATTCCGGATGATGTCTCCTTCCTCATGTATGACGACTTCGCCTGGACGCGCCTGACCACGCCCCCGCTCACGGTCATCGCCCAGCCTGTCTATGACATGGGCGTAGCGGCCGCGTCAGCCCTGATCCGGCAGATCGAAGGCCGCAAGGCACCGGCGGCCGCACCGACATTCACGGCCGCACTGATCCGCCGCGGCTCGGTCGCGGCCCCGCCGGGGCAGGAGCAGGACAGGGCTTAGTTCTCTGGCGCGGTCCCGGGCCAGTGGATTCACTGAACTGCAGGGGAACGTTTAGTGCAATCGGCGGAGGGAGCGTGATCCCTGTGGGCGGACCCATACGGCTGCTGGAATCGGGCCGCCCTCACGCGGCGCCCACGGAAACGGGCGCCGATCCGTCATGGAGCTGACGGTCATTGTCCTCATCACCGCCCTCCTGTTCGCGTGGGCGCTGGTGTCGGCGCGGCTGCAGCAGGCGGACCTGACCGCTCCCATTGTGTTCACCGCTGTCGGCGCAGCCCTGGCCTGGTCCGGGCTGGTCAATGCCGCCTCGGCGCCCGCGCTGATCACCCCGGTTGTCGAGGTCACCCTGGTGTGGGTTCTCTTCTCCGACGCCGCCCGCCTGCCGCTGCAGGAATTGCGCCGGGACGTGGGCCGCTACGTGCGGCTGCTGGGAGTCGGCCTGCCGCTGACGATTGTGTTCGGGTGGGCCCTGGCCGCCTGGTTCTTTCCCCAGTTCGGGTTCTGGCTGGCCCTCCTCGTCGGCGCCGCGCTTGCCCCTACCGACGCCGCACTCGGAATACCCGTGGTGACGAATCCGGCGGTGCCGTCGCGGATCCGCCAGCTGATCACGGTCGAAAGCGGCCTCAACGACGGCATCGCCACCCCGGTCGTCATGCTCGCCATCGCCGGCGCGGCCGCCGCAGCAGGCCTGGAGAGCGCCGAAGGCCCAGGCAGCGCGGCCATGGAGCTGCTCATCGGCGCCGGCGTCGGCGCAGCGGCCGGCGCCGCGGGAGGGTGGCTGCTCCAGCTGGCCCGCCGGCGCGGGACCGCAACCGAGGACTTCGCCGGCATCGGCGTCCTGGCCCTGAGCCTGCTCTCCTACAGCGCCGCACTCGCGGTGGGCGGCAACGGCTTCGTCGCCGCGTTCTGCGCCGGGCTGGCGTTCGGCACCTGCGCCGGGGAACGGGGGCCGGCCGAACTGGCCTTCGTTGAGCAGATGAGTGGCCTGGTGTCCCTGCTCGTGTGGCTGGCCTTCGGAGCCATCACCGTGCCGATCATGCTGGAGCACTCCCTCCCCCTGACCATCGCGTATGCCGTGCTCAGCCTCACGGTGGTGCGCATGCTGCCGGTAGCGCTGGCCTCAATTGGCGCCGGCCTCGACCGGAAGACCGTCCTGTTCGTGGGCTGGTTCGGCCCGCGCGGACTGGCGTCCCTCGTGTTCGCGCTGCTGGCGCTGGAAGCCCTTGGACCAGTGTCCGATCAGGCCGTGGCCGTTATCGCCGCCACCGTACTGCTCAGCGTCCTGGCCCACGGCTTCAGCGCCGCACCGTTGGCTGCCCGCTACGGACGGGCCGCTGCCGCAGCGGGACCGGAGCCCGGCGGACCGGTGCCGGTCTCTCCGGCCCCCGCCCGGGGGCTGAGCCGCATGCATATCCACCCTCCGCATTTTCGGTCGAAGCGGTCCCGTCCCTAGACGGCACTGAACCGTCCGCGCCGGACTCGGGTGCCGTCGTCGCCGTCCACGTTCCGGCACAGCGGCTGTGATGAGTCTCACGCGCAAATTTCGCCATCTGGCTTGAGCCTCCCGCGTGGCGCTGTGCACTATGGAAAGGCAAGGCAGGGACTGCGACGTTCCTGCCGGTGCAGCCTGACGAATTCCTGCGACGTTCCGCGTCCGCAGAAAACGCCGGGCACCCATCCTGGTGGACGCAATGAGGCCAAACCGGTGAGCTCGCAGAGCTGCCCACGGTCTCAGGCGTTCCTGGTTTGGCCCCTACGGCGGCTCCGCATCGGTGCGGCAGCCGGACATCCGGATTCATGAAATGGAAGCACTGAACAATGACGTTTGAAACTGCCAACTCTGTAACCCACAAGCTCTGGGACCGTTCCACCATGCACCACGAGCTGGACGCGCTGGTCCACGAGCTCTCCGAGCGCCACAACACCGCCAAGAGCAACATCGCGGTCCACGCCAGTGGCCCGAACACCTTCACCCTCAGCCTGAACCACGGCGCCTAAACCCCGGGTTCCAGGCAGCAAGGCCGAACGACGACGGCGGGAGCCACCTCCCGCCGTCGTCGTTTGGCGTTAAAGACCGCGGATCAACCGGTGCACACGGCCCCGCGCATTTCCGTCTTGACGCGGTATATGTCCTGATCTGCGGCCAGCAGCAGGGCCGTGGCCAGTTCTTTGTGCGCGGCCGAATCGGCGTCCGCCGGGACAGCCGTTTCCGCCTGGCCAACGGACATGCCCAGCCGGAGCTCGCCCCCGTTACCTTTTTCGTAGCCCGTTCCTGTTGCAGGATGTGGGTGTGCTGGCCTGCCGGCCCCGGCATGATTGCCGCCCCCAGTCGTCAATGATCCGGGGGGTGTTGTCACCGGGGTCCGGTAGGTGCCGGAGAGACCGCTAATAGAGGCAGGACAGTTTGGGATCGTCGTGCGTAACGTGGATGCCGGGCTCTGACACCGCGGACAGTCCAGCACTGGTATCAGCTGCTGCGACTGGGAGGTAGAGGTGATCGGAAACCACGAAAGCATTGATGTCTTCGTCGGTCTGGATGTCGGCAAGGGCGAACACCACGCCATTGCAGTGGACCGGGCCGGGAAGAAGCTCTTCGACAAGGCCTTGCCCAACGACGAGGCCAGGCTGCGCGAGATCCTCGACTCTTTGAACAAGCACGGCACCATCCTGCTCGTCGTTGACCAGCCGGCCACGATCGGTGCACTCCCCGTCGCCGTTGCCCAAGCCGCCGGTGTCATGGTCGGATACCTGCCCGGACTGGCGATGCGCCGGATCGCCGACCTGCACCCGGGCGAGGCGAAAACCGACGCCCGGGACGCGTTCATCATCGCCGAAGCGGCCCGGACCATGCCCCACACACTGCGCTCCATCCAGATCGCCGACGAACAACTCGCCGAGCTGACCATGCTCTGCGGCTTCGACGACGACCTGGCCAAACAGGCCACCGCAACATCCAACCGGATCCGCGGCCTGCTCACCCAGATCCACCCGGCACTGGAGCGTGTCCTTGGCCCGCGACTGGACCACCCGGCAGTGCTGGATCTGCTGCGGACCTGGCCGACCCCCGAAGCCTTGCGCCACGCGGGCCGGCGCCGGATCGAAACCCGGCTGACAAAGCTTGCACCCCGGATGGGTAAGCGCCTTGCCGGGGAGATCATCGAAGCCCTGGACCAGCAAACAGTCACCGTCGTGGGGACCAACGCGGCCACGATCGTGCTGCCCCAGCTGGCCCGGATGCTCGCCGACATCCGCGAGTCCCGGGACACCGTCTTCACCCAGGTCGAAGCCCTCGTGGAGGCCCACCCTCTTCACCCGGTCCTGACGTCTCTCCCGGCGGTCGGCGTCAGGACCGCAGCACGGATCCTCACCGAGATCGTCGGAAAAGACTTCGCCTCCGCAGGGCACCTGGCGTCCTACGCCGGTCTGGCACCGGTGACCTGGCGATCAGGGTCCTCCATCCGCGGTGACCACCCATCCCGGAAAGGAAACAAGATCCTCAAGCGGGCCCTGTTCCTCTCCGCGTTCGCCGCACTCAAGGATCCTCTGTCGAGGGCCTACTACGACCGGAAACGAACCGAGGGCAAACGCCACAACCAGGCCCTCATCGCCCTCGCCCGCCGCCGATGCGACACCCTCTACGCCATGCTCAGAGACGGCACCTTCTACGAACCACGACAACCCTCAGCCGCTTGACGAAAACCATAGAGGCACCCCCCCGATGGTGACGGTGTCCGCGCCGCGCACTGCCCGGGAGAGCATCAGCGCCACCTGTTCCAGGACCTGGTCGCCGGCCGCGTGGCCCAGGTGTCGGCTTCCCGCAGGAGCGTGGCGCGCGCGGCCGATCCCGGACACGCCTATGGACCTCCTGTTCCCGCCAGGAGGTCCGGCACACGACGGCAAATGGGCAACCAAGCGGGCACCTCTGGCCCGCGCCGCCCTCCTGCTGGCACACTGAGCCGATGAGTGAACCCCTCCCCCAGTCCCGGCGGCCTGGCATCCGTGCCGCGATGTTCGTGGACTTCGACAACGTCTATACCGGCCTGATGGCCTTGGACCCGGCGGCCGCAAAGAGATTCGCCGAGGACCCCAAGCACTGGACGGAGGCGCTGGCCGCCGGCGGCGCGGGCGAAGAATCCCGGCGGTTCCTGATCCGCAACTGCTACCTCAACCCGGTGATCTACTCCAAGTACCGGCCGTACTGGACCCGCGCGGGCTTCCGCGTGATCGACTGCCCCTCCCTGACGCAGCGGGGCAAGTCCAGCACCGACATCAACCTGGTGCTGGACGCGATGGATGCCCTGGCCGGCGCGGCACATGTTGAGGAGTTCTTCGTCGCGTCTGCGGACGCCGACTTCACCTCGCTGGTCCAGCGGTTCCGGGCGGCCGACCGCATGACCACCGTCATCGCTGCCGGCGCCGTGGCGTTCGCATACCGGGAGATGGCCGACAGCGTGGTGGAGTCCCACGATTTCGTGGCAATCCTCAACGGGACCGCGGCTGGCATCCCCCGCATGGTCCCGTCCGCCGGACTTGGGACCCCGCTCCGCACCGCCCAGGGCACGCCCGGGTCCGCGACGTCGGCCGCCGACGAGGTCCGGGCCCTGGTGCAGGCCGCGCCTGGTCCGGTCACGGGAGCGGTCGCGGCGCACCGGGCCCTGACCGCGGACCCGTCGCTGAAGACCGATTGGGGCGGGCACGGCAAGTTCGGGGCCTGGATCGCCCAGATCGGCCAGGGCGTCCAATACTCGTCCACGCCGTCGCCCGGCTGGGTGTGGGACGCGAAGCGGTTTTCCCCGGAGCCCTCCTCGCTGGCCTCCGACGCCCGGCCCGCGATCGAGGAGCAGGTCACCCGGGTCACGGACGTTCCGGCGCTGTCGGCAGAACAGTTCCGGCAGGTCTTCTTGTCCCTGGCGGCGAAGTTGCGCGACCATTCGGGCAACCGCAGCGAATTGGCACGGTCCGTCCGGGACGACTGCGTGGCCGCCGGGCAGCCGGTGTCCCGCTCTGCCGTCAACTTCGTGATCCAGGGCGTGGTGTACGCCGGTGGCTCCCTCGCAGAGGAGATATCAGCGGCAGATCTCGCTGCCGCGTGGACCAGAAACGTGGAAGAGCTGTGCCGGCTGGCCCTCATGGAGTTCGACGACGCCGAAAAGCTCGCGCTCAGGCGCTGGGCTGGCGGCGGGCTGCTCGACTCCGGCCCCGGCGGCTCCCGGGCGTAGCGAACCTCCCGCCGTCGTGGGCTTGCACTGGGTGCCAAACCGATCAACAGTGTGAATTATCTATGAGTAGTAACCAAACGAATTCGGAAAGGAGCTGGAAATGCCCAACGACCTTACGGAACTGGTCAGCGTCCGGTACTTGGTGGCCGATGTCGATGCCGCGGTCGACTTCTATACAACGCATCTCGGATTCACCGTCAGAATGAGCGCCGCGCCGGCGTTCGCCGATGTCACCCGCGGCCGGTTGCGGCTCCTCCTGAGCGGGCCGGCCAGCTCGGCAGGCCGTCCCATGCCGGACGGCACGGTGCCCATCCCGGGAGGATGGAACCGGATCCACCTCATCGTGGGCGATATCGCGGCCGAAGTGGCACGGTTGCGCGTCGCAGGCGTCACGTTCCGGAACGACATTGTCAAGGGCCCAGGCGGACAGCAGATCCTGTTGGAGGACCCGTCCGGGAACGTTGTCGAATTATTCCAACCCGCCGGCGGATAGCGACCGTTTCACACGCAAGCGGACGACGGCGGGATTTCTCTTCACCGAGGTCGCCGAGCTGGGCTCCCCTTCCGGTCCAATGGGGAGCCCAGCTGCACTTGGGTCCGGGCTGACGGAAGGCCTGAGGAGATCTCCCGGAGCGGGGACATCTTCGCTACGGCTTCAGGACCACCTTGATGCAGCCGTCTTCCTTTTTCTGGAAGATCTCGTAGGCGGCCGCGGCACCGTCGAGGTCGACCTCGTGAGTCTTCAGGTCCATGACGCCGAGCGGGTCTGCGGGATCTTCCACGAGCGGGAGCAGCTCGTCCGTCCACCGGCGGACGTTGCACTGGCCCATCCGGAGTTGGATCTGCTTGTCGAACATGCTCAGCAGGGGCATGGGGCTCGCTGTACCCCCGTACACCCCGCTTAGCGAAACGGTGCCTCCCCGGCGCACGGAGTCGATCGCTGCATGGAGGACCGTCATGCGGTCTACGCCCGCAGTCTCCATGGCCTTCTTTGCCAAGGCATCCGGCAAGAGCCCCACCGCATTCTGCGCAAAGGCGCCGACGGGCGAATTGTGCGCTTCCATGCCGACGGCGTCGACGACCGCGTCAGGGCCCCTTCCATCCGTCATATCGCGAAGCTGGTCACTGACGTCCTCTGTGAAATCGATCGTTTCCACCCCGTGCCGCTCGGCCATGCGGCGGCGTTCCGGAACCGGTTCGATGGCGATGACGCGCTGGCCGAGGTGTCGACCGACCCGGCTGGCGAACTGCCCCACCGGGCCGAGCCCAAAGACGGCCAGTGTGCCGCCCGCGGGGACATCGGCGTATTTCACTCCCTGCCAGGCGGTGGGAAGAATATCGGAGAGGTAGAGGTACCGCTCATCGGGCAGTTCGTGCCCGACCTTTATCGGCCCGTAGTCGGCGTAGGGCACTCGCAGGTACTCCGCCTGTCCACCGGGGACCGACCCGTAGAGCTCGGAGAACCCGAACAGGCTCGCCCCGCTGTTGTGGGCATGGACCTGGGTGGTTTCACACTGGGACTGCAGCCCCTGTTTGCACATCCAGCAATGGCCGCAGGAGATGTTGAAGGGGATGACCACCCTGTCGCCCGGCTTGAGGTTCCTGACCTCGGAGCCGACCTCCTCAACGATGCCCATGGGTTCGTGCCCCAGGATGTCGCCGGCCTTCATGTAGGGGCCAAGGACCTCGTACAGGTGGAGGTCCGAGCCGCATATGGCCGATGAAGTGATCCTGACGATGGCGTCCGTGCCCTTCTCAATGACCGGATCCGGAACCATCTCCACGCTGACCGACCGCTTGCCCTGCCAGGTAAGTGCCTTCATGTTCGCTCCTTCAGTCGCAACCAAATTAGTAAGTCTACTGATCAATAAGCATGCCTTGTCCGCGCCCGGATGGGAAGGAGCGTCGGCCTGAGTCCTACATAGCCGTGGCTGAGTTCGGGCCGGCTGGCGATAAGCGCGTTCGAAGGGCGGAAGCCCGCGGCTGAGGACAGGGTGCGGCCACGGCCTGGCATCCGCCCTGGCCGCCCGCCCCAAATAGCCGCCCGGCGGGTCAGCGGCACTTCGTACAAAGCGGACGACGGCGGGACTCCCGCCGTCGTCCGCTTGCCTTTGGTGTCATTTACCTACAGTGCCGGCGCGCGAGTGGTTGTGACGATTTCGGCTTCGTCCGGGCTCGCTATTATGAGGGCGCCGCCGCCACCGCCACCGCCACCGCCGCCGCCGCCCTCGTTAGTCAGAACATCGTTAACTGCGTCCCAAGCGCGACCGGTGAGGTCCTTAGCCGCGTCCCATATAYCCGACAGACTGAACGCAGCTGCTTCAAAACCAGGGCTCGCTGGCCCTGAGACCACGAAATCTGGCGTCTTGCGCTCTGCATCGCATTCGGCTGTTAACACTGCTGTCCGACCGTGCACCATTGCACGAATTCGATCGCTCTGGCCGAACGCCAGAGGTTCAGATGTAAAAACACCGGGCGCGTCTGCAACCGGCTTAAAGGAATTGCTAATCATTTTCTCTCCGTTGATCCCCAGATTCGGAGTTGTCTAACAGACGCGTAAGCACGAGCTTCGCGTAAGTGATATTCCGCGGCAGCCTAAAATTTGGCGCGGGAATAATCGGCACACATGCGTATTTTTGGCCCGTCAGACTTTGAGTTATCCCCCCCATCATTGACTTTCACTCGTCATGGTCCTCGCAGGAGACACGAAAGTCAACGGGCTGTTTACACCTGATTCCGCGCGGAAGTTTTGACCAAGCCGCTCGCGAGGCAAGCACCGGAACCGGGCCGCCGCTCCCCCGAAAAACAATCGGCTGTCGAACCCAGGGGCGATGTTCAGAAAGGTTTGTGGTGGTTATGATTCGGTCATGCCGAACCCGCGATTGTCTCTCGCCTTAGAACGGATTGGCCCTGGAGACTGGGCGATATTCGAATCGTTCGCGTCGGAGTTCTTAGCCGTCGAATATCCAGCCCTGCGGACGATGGCAGCTCCGAACGGAGACAAGGGCAGGGACGCCGAAATATTCACGATTGATGGGGTGCCAAAAGTTGCATTTCAGTACTCTGTCACGGCGAGTTGGAAGACTAAAATTACGAGCACACTGGACACCCTCAAGAGGAATTTTCCTTCGGTCAGCACCATGATCTACCTGACCAACCAGGTGATTGGTCCGGCCGCCGATGAACTCAGGGAAGAGTCCCGACGTGATCGGAATATAACCGTGGACATCCGGGACCGGTCGTGGTTTGTGGACCGCGAGAAGTCCTATCCGCAACGACGAGTGGCCAGTGAAGAGCTGGCTCAGAGATTTGTGGATCCGCTCCTGTCCAAACGAGGGGTCCTCGAAAGAATATCGACCTTGACCGCCGATGAGAGCAAGGTCGCGGTGCTGCACTTGGCTCTCGACGGCGAAGATCAGGCAACCGAGCAGAGCCTTACCAAGAGCTGCTTCGAGTCATTGGTCTTGGCGGCGCTTCACGATTCGAGCACATACAACAGGCTCAGCCTGAGCGAAATCAAAGACGGCGTCGCACTCCGCATGCCCGTGGGGAAGCGAGGGCAGGTCGATGCCCTGACCCTGAGCGCATTGAACCGCCTGTCTCGGAAGGGCCCAGTCAAACAACACAAATCAGCGACCGGGGCCGAGGACACCTACCATCTCAGTTTTGAAGAAACCAAGAGGATAAATGATCAGACAGCCAAGTTCCTTCTTGATGAAGCTGTCCTCGATGCGAAACTCCTCGCGGCGGTTCGGGCCGTCGAAGCACCGAAGGCACTGAGCGAAGCACAGCTAACCGAGGTTTCTCGGCAACTGCGATCAGTGTTGGAAGAAACACTCCTGGAACGAGGCGAGTCTTTTGCCGCAGCCGTGGAAACAGGAGCACCGTTCCAACTCAGCCCTGTAGCCATAGCGGACCGAATCACAGCAAATGGCGGCATCCATGAGCTCAGTTCTGATGCCGCGGCCGCGGCCATAATGCACGTACTGGAACAGCCTTCGCCGCAAACACAGTCGCATCTTCGGCGACTAGCTGACGCATACACGCTTTTCGCGTTCCTGAAACAAACCCCGGACGTCCAGAAAGTCGTGCTCAACGTCTTCAGTGAAGGCGACATATGGATGGACACCACCGCGATCCTGCCGCTTATCGGAGAGAGCCTGGTAGACGATCCGGAAGAGCGCCACTTTACGATTCTGATGCGCGCAGCGGTAGACGCAGGGTTGCTCCTATATGTAACGGACGGAGTCGTAGAAGAAGTTGAAAGACACCTCAACCTGGCCGTTGCTTATGGTCACAACAGAACGTCGACTTGGTCGGGAAGGGTCCCCTTCCTTTATTCGGCCTTCGTGCTCTCGGGCCGACCAGAGACTGAATTCCTGGACTGGCAACGGAATATCTGTGGACGAGAACAGCCGTTGCAGGACGTCAGCGACTACCTTGCCGACGAATTCTGTATCGAGACCAAGAGTCTCCTCGAGTACTCCGATGCCGCATCGACCGAACTCCGGGGTGCGGTTCAGGAACTATGGAATGAGACTCACGAGAGAAGGCGTCAACGAGGTGAGTACGGAGCCGAGCAAGGGACACGGTCTCGCCTGGTTGCCCACGACGTTGAAAACTCAGTCGGCGTCATCGAGTATCGGCGGACGATTGGACCATCGCCCATGGGCTACCTTGCATGGTGGCTGACGTTCGACAGAACAGCCATGAAGATGAAGGACCACCTGCGGGAGCGCCTTGGCCCGCAAGCGCCTGCGTCGCCGGTGTTGAGCCCGGATTTCCTCACTCAATTGCTTCGGTTGGGCCCGCTCCGCACCGCCATCGAGCAGGACCTGAGAGTGCAGCTCCCCCTGCTCACGGACATGAGCGTCAATCACTACGCTCCGCAGGCTCTGCTCGATTTAGCCAGGGAAACGCGAGAAAAGTCGTCGAGCCAGAATGAACGGGTAGTGCGTCGCGAAGTCCGCGACGCGGTGAACCGCGCAAGGCAGCAGATGGGGCCCGCGGCGGTCGGCGGCGTTCGAGCCATGGAGGATCGAATTTCAGCTTCCATCAGACGTCAGTCACCCGGATGAATCCTGCCGGCGGTCGCACATAACCAGCAGTCGGACGGCAGCCAGGACTGCTGATAGCGGAATACCCCCGGTTTCGCTCCGATCTGGGCGGCCGCAGCCGCACGCTCACTTCTGTCGCATGGGAGTATTCACCTATGACTATCGATAACGATGCTGCCAACCTCCCGGCGCAATTGGACTCCCACGGCACAGACGACTCGATCGAAGTCAGCCGTGGCTGGGACCACATCGGGGCCATCATTGTCGATGCGACCCTGCAGCGGCGACAGAACTACCACGCGACCGTCAGGCCGCGCGTTGTCGCTCTGGTCGGGGCATGGCCTGATGCCGCCACGACCAGTGGATTCCGGCGGCGCCTCGATACCGGGATGCTTTCCGAAGTTATCAGCTGGCCGTCCCCCGGCCGCCTCGCCCAGGTTGAGGACATGACGCGCGTGTTCGAGAGCCAGGGCATCGAGACGGTAGTCGAACTCCGAGGAGCACTTGGCGACGACGCCCGCAGAGCCGTTCTCCGGGAGGCTCTTGGGGCCGTGCGGCATGTCAGTCCCAAAACGCTCGATTACATTGACACCCTGAGCGGAGTGTCAACGGGCGGGGCCGTCGACGCGCATGAGGATTGACCGGCCTGTCCGCGTCGGACGCGGATGGCTCCCAGGTGTCGTAGGGTCCCTCAGGTCTGGTCCTCTGTGGAGGCGGCGCGCAGGTCGGGGTCCACGCCCCTGGTTCGCTGCGCATCCACAGACGGCACCGGCTCGTTATCCGCACGGCGAAGATAGAGCCAGGCCGCGACTCCCGCGGTCACCGCAACCGCCGCCACGCCGGCAATCACCCAGGCTTTCCCGGACGCCGTCCGCCGCGACTTAGCCCGGGCGGGTGCCGTGACAACACTCGGTGCAACCCGTTTCAGGCCCTCTTGAACACGGGGAGCCAGAGTTTCCACTCCACCGGCGAGGTCGTCAGCGAGCCGCCGTAGTCCGGTCTGGATCCTCGGAGACGCCGATTCAATCCCGGCATCGAGCCCGGCCACCACTCTTTTCAATGCCGCCTCGACCCCGGGAGTGGCCCACTCCCTCCCCTCGGTGAGCTGAGAGATGAGATTCTCTGAAAGATGGCGGATCTGGTCGGCCTGGTTCTTCGGTGTTGCCGTGCGCATGAGTGCCTCCTCGATGTGGTGGATGCCCATAGCCTACGGCGGTCGGCACCATAGAAACAGGCCCTCCCGGCCGCAACCACCACGAACGCCGGGGTTCCTTAGTGCGCTCCCTTCCTACAGGAAGGTGGACGACGGCGGAGCTCCCGCCGTCGTCCGCCTGCGTTTTGGTGAGGTGCTTTACAGGGCCGACCAGCCGCCGTCGGAGGCAAGGATGGCGCCGTTGATGTTGGTGCCGTCGTCGCTGAGCAGGAAGGTGATGGAGGCGGCGAGTTGCGCGGCGGTGGCGGGCGTGGGGACGGTGGCCTGCATCAGCGGGCCGAGGCGTTCGGCCGCGAGCTGCGATCCCCAGTTGGCCACGATGTTGGTGATGGTGGGGCCGGGGGCCACGGCGTTGAAGCGCAGGCCCCTGGGCCCGTACATCACGGCCGAGTTTTTGGTCAGGCCGACGACGGCGTGCTTGGACGCGGTGTAGGCGGCCCCGGCGGCGGACCCGCGCAGGCCGGCCTCGGAGGCGACGTTGACCACGGAGCCGGTGCCGGCGTCCAGCATCAGCGGCACCACCGCGCGGGTCAGGCGCATGAGGGCGGTGACGTTGATCCGGAAGACGCGGTCCCAAGTGTCGTCGTCCACCTCCTGGATCGGGGCGAAGTTGTCCATGATCCCGGCAACGTTAGCCAGCGCGTCGATGCGTCCGCCGGCGGCAGCGACGACGGCGGCCACGGTCTCCTCGGTGGAGATGTCGCCGGCCACCGGGACCAGGTCCAGCCCGGCGTTCTCGGCCACGAGGTCATCCAGGCGTTCCTTGCTGATGTCGGCGGCGATGACGCGGCCACCTTCCCTGGCGATGCGCAGCGCGGTGGCCTGGCCGATACCCGAGGCTGCGCCGGTGACGATGACGGTCTTGCCGGCGAACCGGCCGGTGGTGGTGACTTCCTGCCATGAAGCTTCGTTGCCCATGATGTCCTTCCAGACGTTGCTCATCCTGATGCGGCCCAGCTTATGACACTCTGTGTCATTATGTAAGGGTGAATACTGGTGGGATGCCTTCGGATGCTGTGACCACCGCCGTCCCGCGCCCCGCCGGGCGCCCGGTGACGATTGATCCCGACGCCGTGGCCGCCCTCGCGCTGCGGCTGTTCGCCGAGCGCGGCTACGAGCAGACCTCCATGGAGGACATCGCGCGCGAGGCGGGGATCGGGCGCAAGAGCCTGTACCGCTACTTCTCCAGCAAGGCCGAGCTCGTCTGGGGCGGCATGGAGCCGGTGGTCGAGGCTTCCCGTCTCGTGCTCGATTCGGCCCGCGCTGAAGGTCCCGGCGGCGACATCCAGGCGGGGCTGCGCGACGCGGCCGTCGCGGGCGTTACTGTCCTGCCGGACCTTGCAGTCACGCGCGGCCGGCTCCGGCTGATCGCCGAGCACCCCGAGCTGGCCAGCCGCAGCTACGAGTCCCTGGCCCCGCAGCGCGAACGGACCCGGGCCTACCTGATGTCCGCGGGCGTCTCCGGGGACGTCGCGGGGTATCTTTGTGCCGCCCTGATCGGCGCGACGTTCGAGGCCTGGATGCAGTGGGCCGCCGGGACGGACCCGGATCCGGTGCCGTATTTGGTGGCGGCGGTGGGGGTATTGCGGGTGCCGGAGTCGACGCGGGCGGGGTGACAATGGGGAGATGAGATCCGCATCGAAACGAAGCCGGCCCAACGGCCGCCGCCTGCCGGTCCGGACCCGGGGTCCCGCCGTCGTGCTTTGGCTGGTGCGGCGGTGAGCAGATTCGTCCTGATCCCCGGAGCGGGCGGCGCGGCCTGGTACTGGAGCCGCGTCGTTCCGTTGCTGCAGGGGGCCGGCCACGAAGCCGTTGCCGTCGATCTGCCCGGCGACGATGAAAGCGCCGGGCTGCCCGAGTACGCGCGCCTGGTGCTCGAAGCCGTCGGTGGACGCCAGGACGTGGTGCTCGTTGCGCAGTCGCTGGGTGGCTTCACCGCCCCGCTGGTGTGCGAAAAAGCCCCCGTCGCCGGGCTTGTCCTGGTCAATGCGATGATTCCCGTACCGGGCGAGACCCCCGGCGCATGGTGGGACACCACCGGCTGGGCTGCGGCGCAGCAAAGCGCGGCCCGGGCCCACGGGTACAGCACTGAGTTCGACACGGACACCTATTTCCTGCACGACGTTCCGCCGGACGTCGCCGCGGAAGGCGAACCGCACCAACGCCCCGAAGCAGAGGCGGTGTTCGAGTCGGCCTGCAACTTCACGGCCTGGCCCGGTATCCCGACCCGTGTCCTGGCCGGAGAGGGTGACCGGTTCTTTCCCCTGGCCTTCCAACAACGGCTCGCCCGCGGACGCCTCGGAATGGAGCCCGACGTCCTGCCCGGCGGCCATCTCCTCGCCCTGGCAAACCCGGACGGCGTGGCCGATTACCTGCTGAGCCGCTGAACGCGGGAATTCCGGCCTAGCGGCTGCTCACCTGGCCGAACAGCCTCGCGATGGGCGCGAGCACCAGCGGGCGGGCGGCGTACCATCCGGCCGCCGTGATGGCGATGGCGGCCGCGAAGAGCCAGAACCCGGCCCAGTTCACCACGTCGGTGCCGCCGAACATGTGGTTCAGGTTGCGCAGCGCACCGGTCGCGAACACGAGGAACACGTGGATGAGGATGAACAGCACAAAAAACAGCATGGTCGGGAAGTGCACCGCGCGCGCAACCTCCACCGGGTAGACCTTGTTCAGCGTTTTCGCGTTCTTCGGCCAGAACTCGCTCATGCGCGCACCCGTGATCGCAGCGAGGGGGGCCGCGATGAAGACCACCACGAAGTACATGATCTGCTGCAGGCTGTTGTAGTTCACCCAGCCGGTCTCAACGGGCCAGTCGAGTGTCATGTACTGCAGGAGCGCGGAGAGCGCGTTCGGGACGGCCTCCCAACTGCTCGGCACGATCCTCATCCAGCGGCCAGAGGCAAACAGCAGCACCACAAAGATGAGCCCGTTGGCCAGCCACAAAATGTCGAGCGACTGGTGCAGCCACAGGTTGATGCTGATCTTCTTGCCACCGCGCTTCGGCGTCCAGTACGCCGGCGGCTTCTGCTGCGTGCGCACCTGGTAGCCGGAGCGAATGATGAGCACCATCAGGAAGATGTTCAGGAAGTGCGCCCACTGTGCCCACCACGGGAAGCCGGGCTCCACCGTATCGGGCAGGTCATACGCGCCGGGGTATCTCTCGAGGAACTCGGGCACGCCCGGCAGCGTCGTCACGCCGCGCGCGGCGAGCATGAGAATCGCTGCGGCGGCCACTCCGCCGACGGCGAAGAGCACGACGAGTTTGATCCACTGGCCCAGGGTACGTGAGCCGTAGAGC
>NZ_JBFTZL010000010.1:0-59461 GCF_056406825.1 Arthrobacter sp. P1_A5
GTTCCTGAACGGGTCGACGCTGTTCAGGAACAACCGGAAGGCCGCCCAGGTCTCCACCCTGGCCTGCGATACGTGCCCGCCAGCCTCGCGGTAACCGTCGATCAGCTGGGTCGTCTTGCGGCCGCCGGCGACGGGCCCGACGCCAGCGGGGTCTGCGATGTCCTCCACCGCGGCAAAGGACCCAAGGTCCCTCGCCGGGTCGGAGGTCGTCACGCGGTCGAAATCGATAATGCGGATGGCCGGGCCGTCCACCAGGACTTGGTCCGCCGAAAAGTCACCATGGACCATCACCGGCTGTTGTCTTCGGGGTCCGGCGGCGCCGACAGCTGCCAGGAGCCGGCCGGTGAGCGCGTCCACCGGAGCCTCGAGCCCGGGGAGCAGGCAGGTGATCATGGACCGCGTGGCCATGAGCTGGCGTACAAGGTCTTCCATATCCGCCATCGGGTCCGCCCCGGCGCCCGCGTCCATGCCATGGATCGCCGCCAGGGCTTGGCCGGCCCGGTAGGCGGCCGGATCGTTGGCGCCGCCGCCCAGGTCTCCCTGGCCCCAGCCCGGGGAGGCACTGATGCCGTGCGCGGCGCATTCCGGGTCCGCGAGTTCGGGCAGGACCGGGATGCCGTGGCTCTGAAGCCGCTGCCGCAGGCGGAGTCCCGCGGCAGCCTCGTCAGCTTGGACGGCGGTCTTGACGACGACGGGGACCGTCTCCGTGGGGACCCTGGCAACGAGCCTGCGCTCCGGGTTGTATCTCAGCACGCTGACCGGGGGGTCCAGGAAGCGCCCTGCCGCGGGGAGCGCTCCGAGCCGACGGAGTCCGTGGTCCCGGAGCCAGCGCAGGTTGGGGCGAAGCGGCCAGTCCTCCTCGATGGGACCGGCCGCCACGGCGACGTCGGGGTTGAGATGATCGGGCTGGATAAGCCGGATGCCGCCGCCGCGCTTTTGCGAACTGTCTGCCCGCTGCTGCAGTTTCCCGACGTGCTCCGGTGTTGTTGTCAGTGCCCAGCCGTAGCTGCCGGCACCGCTCGCGTCACTTCCGCTGCCGGCCCCATAGCCGGTCCGGCGGAAGGCGACGAGGGCGGAGGTGTGCGGTTTGTAGCGGGTCCTGACGATCTGCACACTTTCGCCCAGGAGCTCGGAGAGCAGCTCGTCGTCGAGCACCCAGTTCAGGCCAGGGATCCGGGCGTCACGCGCCGCCAGGGCACGGTCAGCGTCGCGCCGCTGCGCCTGCAGCCACTGTCCCTGCAGCCATCGTCCCTGCAGCCGCTGTCCCTGCGGGGTGCTCACGTCGGCACCTTGAACAGTTCACCCGGCTCGGGGGTCTGCTGCCGGTGGACCCAGCCGGCAAAGCGGGAATCCGGATCGGCCAGCAATGACTGCGGCGGCCCGTCTTCCAGGATTTGGCCGTCTTCGAGCCAGATCACCCGGTCGCACGATTGGGCCGAGTTGACGTCGTGGGTGATCGTGATGGAGGTCCGGCCCTCGGTGAGTGTGTCCAGGGCGCTGAGGACCGAATCCCGGGATGCCGGATCGAGGCCGGCGGTCGCCTCGTCCAGGATCACGATCGGGGCCTTGCGGAGCATGGCACGGGCGACGGCCAGCCGTTGACGCTGGCCCCCGGAAAGATCGTTGGCCGCCTCGCCAAGGACGGTTTCATAGCCCTGGGGCAGTGCGCGGATGAAACCGTCGGCCTGGGCGAGGGCCGCCACGGCTTCGATCTCCTCATCGGTGGCATCGAGGCGGCCGAACCTGATGTTCTCCCGGACGGAGGTTCCGAACAGCACGGAGTCCTGGAGCAGGATTGAGACATGGGAACGCACGGAAGCGATCTTCAGGGCCCGCAGGTCCTCGCCGCCGAGGCTGACACTTCCCTTCCACGGGTCCACCATCCGGAGGATCATGCTTGCCAGCGTGGACTTCCCGGCCCCGGAAGGCCCCAGCACGGCGCAGTGCTGACCCGCCGGTATGGTCAGGGTGATTCCCTTGAGCACCGCGGTTTCCTCGAAGTGGCCGGCCCAGACGTCCTCGAACACAATGTCCGGGTGCGGGTTCTTGAGGGCGACGGCGTGCGGTGACTCGGGCACGTCACTCTGGGCCTCAAGCAGGTCCGCAACCCGTTCCCCGGAGGCCGTCGCGCGTGCGATACGGCTGGTGTACCTGGCCACGTCCTTGAGTGGCCTCAGCCCGGTTTTCAGGTAAGTCAGGAAAACGACCAGATCTCCGGGTGTCATCGCGTGGTGCATCACCCTCCATCCACCGGCAGCCAGGACCACCGCCGTCGCGATTCCCGTCAGGACGTCGGTCTTCCGTTGCAGGCTGGCGGCCAGCCGCAGCGTGACCACCCCTGAGCCAAGTGCCGACTGGTTGCTCTTGCTGAAGCCCGAGCTGAGGGTGTCTTCGAGTCCGTACGCCTGGACTTCGCGCATTGCGCCCAACGTCTGGGCGGCGGTGGTGGCCAGGGCGCTTTCACCCTTGCGTGACTTGCGGGCCGCCGTAGTAATCGATCCCGAGTTCTTGCGGGACACCAACACGAATATCCCGATGGACACGAACGTCACCAGTGCGATCAAAGGATCGAGCCAGAGCATGATGATCATCATTGCTATCAGCGACACGAAATTGCCGATGAGGGGGAGCCCCGCCGTGACGGCCACATCCTGCAGCCGGGACACGTCTCCGACGAGCCGCTGGACAGTGTCGCCGGTGGAGGCGCGGCTGTGGTGGCGCATCGACAGGCCCTGGAGGTGGCGGAAGGTTCGGGCGCGCAATTCGGAGGAAATCCGGGTACCCACCAGGGCAAACGAAATCGCGGACACGTAGCCGGCCACGGCCCGGATCAGGCAGATGACAACCACCGCACCGGCGCAGAGGAGCAACACCTCCGCGCTCGCCTCCACGCTGAGCGGGGACCTGCGCAGAGTGGCGCCGAGTGAGTGTGAGACGGAGTCGAGGACGATTTTCACCGGCCACGGCTCAAGAAGCCGGAAGAGGATGTCCACGGCCATGGCAATGAATCCCCAAGTGATGAGCAGCCTGTGCCCGCGCAAATGCGGGCGGACGCACCGCAAGGTCCGCCGCAGCGGTGAGAGTTCAGCCGGTGCGCTGGTGCGGGTCCGTCGCCACAAGGTCCGCCAGCTGCGGGGGTGCGAATGTCTGGCAGTGGTGGTCATTGCCTGGCCAGTCTGCGTGCAGGCGGCAGCGCCCCGGTGATCCGGGACAGCACCCCGCTCCAGCTGAACCGCTGCACGGCGTCGTTGCGGGCCTCGAGCCCCAGCCTTTCCCGCAAATTCGGGTCTTGGCCGAGCCGGAGGAGGGCGTCCGCGAGCGCGGCAGGGTCCCCCGGCGGGACGAGGATCCCGGTGCGGCCGTCCTGGATGATGGACGGAATCTGGCCCACGGCGCTCGCGATCACAGGCAACCCGGCCGCCATGTACTCAAAAACCTTCAGTGGCGAGAAGTAATCGTCCTGGCCAGGTCCGTCCGGGGGATAGGGAGCGGCGGCGGCGTCGAATTCTGCCAGGAGGCCGGGCACCGCAGCCGGCGCGACGGCGCCTGAGAATACCGTCGGCACGCCGAGGGATTCGGCGAGGCGTTCGAGGTCCTGCCGGCCGGGGCCGTCACCCACCACATGGAGCTGCCAGCGCAGGCCCGGGTCGGCGGTCTGCTGGTTGGCCAGGGCGACACCGTGCAGCAGGCCGGGGACACCGTGCCAGGGCTTCAAGGTTCCGACGAACCCGACGGTGAGGTGGTCCGGATTCCGTCGGCCGGGGCGGCGGGCCGTGATCCGTTCGACGTTCACTCCGTTCGGCGCCAGCACAGTCCTGGCGGTCGGCACCCGCGCCCGCACCCAGCGGACCACGGGATCCGAGACGCAGGCCACGACGTCGGCCGTCGCGGCGTTGCGGCGGAACACCGTCTCAGCCTTCTTCACATCGAGCAGCTGGCGGTACCGCTGCTGCTCCTCGATCAGCGGAGCATTGACCTCAAGAACGGACGGCACGTCCAGGATGCGGGCCACCACCGACAGTGCCGGGCTAAACAGCGAATACCGCTCGTAGAACAGCCCGCAACCGTTGCGCAGGACCTCGTCCGCCAGGCCCAGCGCGGCGTCCTGGACCGCCCGTTCCCGCGCCGAGGCGGGGACGGATTCCGGCTTGACTTCGACGACGTCGAGATCGGCAAGATCGCTGGGCCGCTCGGTGCCGAGCAGGGTGCAGTAGACGGTGACGACGGCGCCGGTGCCACGCCACGCCCGGACGATTTCCTGGACATGGACGGAGGAGCCCTTGGTGCCGAAGACAGGAACGCCGGGGTCGGCGCAGAGATAGGCCACGCGTGTCATGCGACTCTCCTTTCAGAACGGGAGAGGGACCTCAGGAGCTCGGCCTGGCGGTGGACGTCGTAGTCCTCCTCGATCAGGGCGCGGGCGTTGCGGGACATGGCAAGCCTGTCCGTGGCCGGGGAGCCGAGCGTGCAGATGCCGCGGGCCAGGGCGTGCGGGTTGCCCGGCCGGACCAGGATCCCGGTGGAGCCGTTCCGGACTACTTCGGGGATCCCGGTGACGGACGTGCTGACGCAGGGGACGCCCGTGGCCATGGCCTCGAGCAGGACCGTGGGCATGCCGTCCGCGTTGCCGTCGGCGCCGACCACGCAGGGTGCCACGAAGACATCGGAGGAGTGGAGCAGCTCGTGGACCTGGTCCTGGGTCTGCGGGCCGAGGAGGCGGACGTACCCGCCGAGCCGGAGCTCGCCGATGCCGGCCTCCAGTTCCTCGGCCATGAGCCCGGTCCCGGCGATCCGGAGGTCCAGTTTGACCCCTTGGTCCAGCAGTTCGGCGGCCGCGGGCAACAGATACTGGAAGCCTTTTTTCTCCACCAGGCGCCCGACGGCGGCGATCCGGAGGGTGGCTCCTAGCGGCCGGGGCTCCCGGTACGGGAAGCGCTCCAGCTCCAGGCCGTTGCGCACCAGATGGAGCCGGGCGGTCGAGGACGGGAAGCGGCGGCACAGGTAGCGCATGTTGTACCGGCTGATGGTCACGGCGTGGTGGGCCTGCTCGAGCTTGAGCCGCAGGTCCTCGTCCTGGACCGATTCATGGAAGATATCCACCGCGTGCGCGGTGAACGAGAACGGGATGCCGGTGATGAGGGACGTCAGCCGGGCCACGGTGGTTGATCCCGAGGCGAAGTGGACGTGCATGTGCCGGATGTTGCGGTTCTGCAGCGCGGTGGCCAGGTTGATGGCCTGCACGGCGTCGTCTGCCGAGGCGGCGGCGAGTTCGCCCAAATTCCGGCCGACGGCGGCTGTGAGCCCGGCCGCGTCGGCCATCCGGAGGCTCTCCCACAGGGCCACAGTCTTGATGGGGCGGTCAATGTACGTCACCGGTGCCTGGACCCGGGCGAGCTCGGGGTGGAACCGGGGGTCGTCGGTGGGCCGGAGCGAGAAGATTTCGATCCGGTCCCCGGCGGCCTCGCGGGCCAGGATCTCCGAAACGATGAACGTTTCGGAGAACCGCGGGTACATCTTCAGGACGTACGCCGTCCCCGGTTCAAACGGCGACACGGCTGGCACCTTTCACGCTCACGGCGGCATCGCTTTCGTCCGCGTTGAATTGTTCGGCACTGGCCCGTTCGGCGGTGACCTGATCGGCACTGTCCCGCTCGGTATCGGCCAGCCCGGTGGTGGCCAGCGGCCGCAGCAGCTCGGCGGCCAGCTGCGGAACCCGGATCAGGCCGTCCAGCACGGCACGACGGCGGTCCACGGTGGTGCCGAACCGGGCGGCCAGCCAGGCCGCCAGGATCTCCGGCGTCAGCGTGCCAATCTCGTGTTGCTCCAGGTACCCGGCCGCGGCGAGGGAGGCGGCCCGGATCCGCTGCTCGGCGCGCGACTGCGTGCGGGGCACGATCAGGGCCGGGACAGGCGTGCTCATGATTTCGCACACCGTGTTGTAGCCGCCCATGGCCACGACTGCGCCGGCGTGCCGGATGTGGAACACGATGTCATCGACTGCGGCGACCACTTTGACGCCGGGGCGGGCCCGCTGCCGGAGGTCGTTGAGCTGCTCGGCGGGCATCTGCGGCCCGGCGACCACGAGGTGTCCCAGCCCGTCCGGGACCGGCGTGGCGACGGCGACGCGGGCCAGGGCATAGCCGTCCGAACCGCCGCCGACCGTCGTCATGCAGTACCGCCCGGGCATGCAGCTGGTGCCGGAGGCCGAAGGGCGCCCCTCGGCGAGGTAGCCCGTGTACCGGATGAGCTTTCGGAGGGCGAACGGTATTTCGCCGGCTGCTACGGGATCATGGACCGCGGGATCGCCGTAGACCCAAATGGCGTCGAACAGGTCCTTCACCACGCGGGGACCGCCCACCCTGGCCCATTCGGCGAGGGCCGCGGCGGGCGAGTCAAGGACCTCTCGGAGGCCCAGCACCACGCGCACGGGCCCGGCGGTGCGGGCGTGGCGCAAGGCTGTTTCGAGTTCGCCATGAACGCCCGTGGCGTGCCGGTCCACCACCACGAGGTGGGGGGAGAAACCGGCCAGCGTTGCCTGCAGCAGCCTGGCCCGCAATGGCACGAGCTCCCCCATGGGCAACGTCAGATTCCGCGGCAGGTAGCCCGCGGAACCCTTCGCCACACCGGGAAGGAGTACCCAGTCCCAGCCCTCGGGCAGCCGGAACGCCGGTGCGAGGGCTGTGCCGGTGATGAGGATTCCGGTGACGGGGCGGCCGATCAGGCCGGGAAGCTGATTGTTCAGCGCGTGGGCCAGTGCTAGATTCCGACGCACATGTCCCAGGCCCACTGAATCATGCGAGTACAGCACTATCCGCAATGGCTCCACAACAATCCTCCCCCGCCCCCGGTGCCCCCGGACACGGTCGCCAACGCGACTGTGTACGGGCAGGTGCTGTCTGATGTTATGCACCAGCGTGCGCCCCGAGAGTGAGGATGGGATGAGGGGATGATTAAGGATTCCTCATCCAAGGGCCCGCGTTTGCGGCGCCGCGCTTAGGCACGTACACCGGCAGGTGCGGGCCAGGCCAGACGGCGGGCAAGGTAAGGCGGCGGGCAAGGTAAGACGGCGGGCCAGGTCAGACGCGGACGCCGGAGGACTGCAGGGGGATCCGGATCAGGAAAGTGGCCCCGTGGCCGAATTCGGATTCCACCGTGGCCACGCCCCCATGCGCCTGGGCGATGGCCGCGACAATGGCAAGGCCTAGTCCCGAGCCCTCCACGCCGCGGCCCGTGTGCGCCCGGCCGAACCGTTCGAAGATCCGCCTCTGGTCCTCGGTGGCGATGCCGATCCCGTCATCGCGCACCCACAGCACGAGGGTGTCCTGCGGGGGCAGCGAGGTGCCGTCGTTCGCCGTCGGGCGCTCAATCCGGGAGCCGAGCGCGATGGTGGAGGACGGACCGGTGTACTTGACGGCGTTCGCGGCGAGCTGGACCAGTGCCTGGGTGAGGCGCTGCGGATCCGCCTCCACCACGTAGTCGGCTCTTTCATCGATCTGCCAGTGCCGGTCGGCCAGGACGTGCACTTTCTCCATGACCTGATCCAGGAGTTCCGGGACCCGGACGGGTTCACGCTGGATGAAGCCGATCTCGCCGGAGTTGGCGAGCAGCAGGAGGTCGTCCACCAGGCGCTGCATCCGGTCCACCTCGTCCAGCAGCACGTCCCTGGTGGCAATGACATCGTCCGGATCATCGACCGTCACGAGCTCGAGGTGCCCGCGGAGAATGGTCAGCGGGGTCCGCAGTTCATGGCCGGCGTCGTCCAGGAACTGCTGCTGTTGCTGGGCGCCCTCATCGAGTCTTTCCAGCATGGTGTTGAAGGTCTTGGCAAGCAGGGTGACGTCGTCCTCGCCCTTGCGCACCTGGACCCGCTGCGTGAGGTCCTCCGGACCCACCGCCCGGGAAGTCTCGCGCATACGGCGGAGCGGATCGAGCAGCCGGCCGGCAACCACGCTGCCAATCACCGCGGCAGCCAGGAGCATGCCGAGGGCCACCAGCGAATACGTCCGGACCGAGCTGGCGTTGTGCTCGCGCTGGTCGCCCGCGTCCCGGCCGACCAGGAAGAATGTCCCGGGGGCGCCTTTCATGGGCACCACCACTGTTCTGAGCGGACGGCCGTCCGAGTTCAGCTCGCCGAAGGACGCGCCGGCCTGGTTACTGAGCTGGGCGGCATCGGCCAACATGCTGTTGTTCAGGAGGTTGCTGTCCCCGTTGCCCTCAACGGTCCATGCCACATGCCCATCCACTATCCCTGCCATGACCTCGTTGCTGCGCGGCTCGATATCCTCCGCGGCCTCGTGAAGTGCGCTGATGTACTTCCTGTTAGCGTAGTCTCCGGACGTTTTTTTGTTGGTCTGGACGAGCTTGACCACGGCGTTGGCCTTGTCCAGAACCGCCTGGTCTGTCCTGGCGTCAGCCTCCTGGAACTGCACCACGAACGTGACCACCCCGGCCGTGACCACTCCGGCGAGCATCATGCCCAGCATGGCGGCCACCACCCGGAAACGCACCGAGTGGAACTTTGCGCCCCAGCCGGACGGGTCCTGGGTTTCCGCCTCAGGGAAGGCAACCGCCGGCGCGGCCTGGCCGTCTTCACTGGGATGTTCATCCGAGGTGGCCACTCTGTTCCCTTCCTGCGCGGATCAGCTTGCTGTGCCTAGCTGAGGCGGTACCCGGCGCCGCGGGTGGTGAGGATTCGGTCCGCGCCGAGTTTCATCCGCAACTGACGCACGTACACATCCACCACGTTGGACGTGCCGTCGAAGTCGTAGCCCCAGACATGGCTGAGCAGCTGCTGCCGGCTCAGAACCTGCCCGGGGTGGAGCAGGAACATTTCCACCAACGCGAATTCGCGGGCGGAGAGTTCCACCATCCTGCCGTCGACGCTGACCGAGTGGGTGAGCAGGTTCAGCTCCAGGTGCCCGTAGCGCATGACGCTTCCCGCCAGCACATCGCCGGTGTCCGACTTGCGGATCCGGGCCTTGATGCGGGCCACGAGTTCCTCGAAGTGGAAAGGCTTGACGATGTAGTCGTCGGCGCCGCCCTCCAGCGCTGCGACGGTGTCGCTGGATGATCCGCGGGCCGTGAGGAAGATGACCGGGATGCCCACCTGGCCGCGGCGCAGTGCCGCGAGGACGGCGTACCCGTCCAGGCGGGGGAGCCCGATGTCCAAAAGCAGGAGATCGAATTCGCCGCTGGAGGCGTAGTCCACGGCCGTGACGCCGTCGGCGACCACTGTGGGCACGTAGCCAGCCGCGCGCAGGCCCTTTTCGATGAAGCGGGAGATGCGTTCTTCGTCTTCTGCAATAAGGATGCGGGTCAAGGTGACTCCCTGGAAAAGCCCGGATCCGGAAGGCCCCCCTAGCCGCGCATCTGCACGGTCCTCTTCGCGGGATCCTAGGCCTGCTCCAATACTGCGGCGTCTCCTACATGTGACTGGGAGGAATTCCGGGGCCCCAGCAGCCTCGATCAGCCCGGAGTGCGGGCCGGACCCGTGCCCCGCTGTGTGGGGCCGGCGGTTGAGCTGGTGCGGACCCGTCAGGGCGGCGCGGCGGGACGTGCTGGACCGCGCGCTGGACAAGAGGCCCCTGCGTCGGGGCGACTGAACGTTCTTGATTCAGAAGGAATGGACATCTGGTGCTCCTCCAGAGGACGGCCCCACGGCGTGGGGTTCCATCGGGCAGCTGCGGCTGAGACTATTCCCGCTTCTTTCATCCTGCCCCCGTAATGGAGCCTGCGCCACCTTTGATCGGTTGATTTTCAGGCTATTAACAGGGACCTCACCATCACCGCCCAAAAAGCGCGCCGGTGAGCTGGCGAGTCAGGTCGTGGATGAGGTCCAGGCGGTCCGCACTGTCGGCGTCGTCCGGGCCCCACGTATAGATGACCACCGCGTAGGAGCGGTCCCCGGCGCTGAGCAGGGCGGCGTCGTGGACGTAGCCCTGCACCACGCCGTACTTGTGGTGGACCGTGATGCCGGGCGCAACGGCGGCCGGGACGAGGTCCTCGTCATTGGTGTGCTGCATGTAGCCGAGCAGCTCCGCGGTGTGATCGGCGTTGAGCAGCTTGCCCGTGGTGAGCTGCGCCAGGAGCCGCGCCATGTCCGGCGGGGCCACCAGGTTTTGCTCGGGATCGTAGGTGATGCCGAGGGTGGCGGCGTAGGCGGTGAGGTTGGGGTAGCCGATGTCCCGCATCAGCAGGAGCCATGAGTCGTCGCTGCTGGTATTGATCATGGCTTTGAGCTGGAACGCGGCATTAAACGCACCCAGGGGAGCATCGAGTGACTTATCGCCGGTTTCCACGAGGTGGTAGTAGGCGGCGGCCGTCAGGACCTTCGCGGTGCTCGCTGCGGTGTACGGTGCCACGTCGCCGTAGCTCTGCAGCTGGCCGTCGCGGGTGTCCAGCACGGCGACGCCGATCCGGTGATCGGGGTGCGCGCCGATGATCCGCTGCATCTCGGCGGGAAGGTCGACGGCGGCGGCGGGGGCTGCCGGTGCGGTCTCCGCCGGGCCCGGCTCCTGCTGCTGGGCGACGGTCAGGACGTCACCGGTCAGGAAGTCGCGGGTCAGGAAGTCACGGGTGTGGGAATCACTGCCGGGTGCGGTGCGGATCGCGCCGAGGACCACGACGGCGGCCAGCACCAGCACAGCGGCGGCCCAGACGAGCACCACGTTCCTGCGGTGGGTGGGAGCGGCCGGCCGGGGGCCCGGATTCGTCATGTGCGTGGGCCTTTCCGGACTCGACTGGGTGGTGCCTCCGACGTTAGGCCGGGCCGGGGGTGAAGTCCACGGAGCGCGCGGGGCGCGGCCCAAGTGGGACAAAAATCCCAGATGCGGGTCCACTACGCTGGCATTCATGACCCGGAAAATTACTGTCAGCCTGCCGGACGCCGCGTTGCGTGAGTACCTTCAGCCGCACCCGGACGTCACTGTCCTGGAGTGGGACCTCGCCGGTGAGCCGCCCCTGCCGCGGATCGACATCGTGGTCCCGCCGTACATGGGCGGGCCGGCGGTCCTGCGGAGCCTGGCAGCGGTGGACACGGCCCTGGTGCAGAGCCAATCGATCGGGTACGACGGCGTGGCGGAGTTCCTGCCGGCCGGGCGGGTCTTCGCCAACGCGTCCGGCGTGCACGAGACCTCCACCGCGGAGCTGGCGCTCGCCCTGATCCTCGCCAGCCAGCGCGAGCTGCCCCGCCTGATCCAGAACCAGCAGGACGGCCGGTGGGATGCCCGGCCCACGGCCAGCCTGGCCGACCGCCGTGTCCTGATTGTTGGCTACGGCGGGGTGGGCAAGGCGATCGAGGACCGGCTGCTTCCATTCGAGACCACCGTGACCCGGGTGGCCAGCACCGAACGGACGGATGGCCGCGGCCGGATCCACGGCATCGCGGAGCTGCACACGCTCCTGCCGGAGCACGACATCGTGGTGGTGGGGGTTCCGCTCAGCGACTCCACCCGGCACCTGATTGATGACGCCTTCCTCGCGGCCATGCCGGACGGCGCCCTGGTGGTGAACGTGGCCCGCGGCCCGGTGGCGGACACGGAGGCCGTGGTCCGGCACACCGCCTCCGGCCGGATCCGCGCCGCGCTGGACGTCACTGATCCCGAACCCCTGCCGCAGGACCACCCGCTCTGGCGGACCCCGGGCGTCATCATCAGCCCGCACGTGGGCGGCGCGAGCTCGGCGATGCGCCCGCGGATGGGCCGGCTGCTGCAGCGGCAGATCGAGATCATGCTGGCGGGCGAGCCGCCGGTGAACGTGGTGTTGAACGGCTAGTTGGGCGGCACGGCCCACAGCCCGGGCGTGTCGCTTTAGCCCTCCTGGGTCACTGCCGACATATCTCCGACGCCAGGTGTGCCGTCGGCGAGCGCGTAGCGCTGCTGCACCGCGCCCTTCGACGAGGCGACGACCGGCTCGATGAGCCTGAGGTTCGTCGGAACCACCCCGTCCGCGAAGACCTTCTTTCCGCCGCCGAGGAGGATCGGATACACCCAGAGCGTGAGTCGGTCGAAGAGCCGCTCGGCGAACAGGGTCTGCACGAAGTCGAGGCTGCCGATCACGTGGATGTGCTCGTGCCGGTCGCGCAGTTCGCGTACGGCAGCGACGGTATCAGGACCGAGGAGCGTGGAGTCTGCCCATTCGAGGGCCGGCGACTGGCGCGAGGCCACATATTTCGGGATGCGGTTGAACAGCCGTGCGATGTCACCGTTGGCGTGCGGCCAGTAGGCGGCGAAAATGTCGTAGGTCCGGCGTCCGAGCAGAAGCGCGTCCATCCCTTCCATCCCGGAGACGACCTGCTCGCCGACGACCTCGTCTATGAGGGGTGCCTGCCAGCCGCCAAACGCGAAGCCGTCGGCAGGGTCCTCGTCGGGCCCGCCGGGCGCCTGCGCAACGCCGTCGAGAGTGGTGAACAGGTCGATATGGATGAGTCCCATGCCGTGCTCCTTCTCCGTCGCCCGTCGTCGCCGCGGCGACAGGATCACTTCGAGGCTGGCACACCGGTCCCCTGCGAAGCAACAGGTTTTCAGCGGCTCCCGGCGGTGTCCACGACGCAGAACCTGTTGCCCTCCGGATCGGCAAGGATCACGTAGTCGGCGTCCGCGGGCTGCTTGCTCCATTCGACCCGGGTGGCGCCCAGGGCCAGGAGGCGCTGCACCTCGGCGTCCTGGGTGTCCGTGTAGAGGTCCAGGTGCAGTCGCGGGGGAATCTGGACGGCCGCGGGGACGCGGTCCAGGGAGACACAGGTGCCCACGCCGCCCGGCGGCTGCAGGATCACGAAGTCGCCGTCGGGCTCGTACCGCGGCTCGTAACCCAGGGCTGCCTGCCAGAAATTCATCTGGCGTTCGAGGTTGTCCACCCGGATGACGATTGAGCCAATGCGCAGCATTCGCCTCAAGCTACACCCGGGCCGCAGGCCCGGCAAGCAGTCCAGCCCGGCAAGCAGTCCAGCCCGGCAAGCAGTCCAGCCCGGCAAGCAGTCCAGCCCGGCAAGCAAACCGCGCATTTGAACATCGCCGCAGGCCCGCCCCCGATTCGCCCTGAGAGGAACCCAGCTATCTCCCGGCGGCCGGACGTAAACTGACCCACACAAGTGCCTGTGACGCGTGAAGTGGAGACCGGATGCTCTGGAAACTGCTCGTCGAATACCTGAGGCCGCAGCGGCGGCTGTTGCTCGCCGTCGTCGTCTTCCAGCTGGCGGCGTCCATTGCCTCGCTGTACCTGCCCACCTTGAACGCGGACATCATCGATCAGGGCGTGGCGACGGGGGACACGGACTACATCCTGCGCGTCGGCGGCCTGATGCTGGCGGTCACGCTGCTGCAGGTCATCTGCACCGTCGTGGCCGTGTACTTCGGGGCGAAGGCCGCGATGGCGCTGGGCCGGGACGTCCGGGGCGCCATCTTCAGCCGGGTCGCCGCGTTTTCCGAGCAGGAAGTCACCCGGTTCGGCCCGCCCAGCCTCATCACCCGCTCCACCAACGACGTCCAGCAGGTCCAGCAGCTGGTTCTGATGTCCGCCACGCTCATGGTTACGGCGCCCATGCTCTGCATCGGCGGGGTGATCATGGCCATCCGGCAGGACCTGCAGCTGTCCTGGCTGATCGCCGTCAGCGTCCCCGTGCTGCTGGCCGCGGTGGGTTCGATCATCTTGCGGATGGTGCCGCTGTTCCGGGTGATGCAGGCCCGGATCGACACCGTCAACCGGGTGCTGCGCGAACAGCTCACCGGCATCCGCGTGGTGCGGGCCTTCGTCCGGGAGGACGTGGAGACGGCCCGCTTTGCCCGCGCCAACGAGGACGTCACGGACACTGCGCTGCGCGCCGGCAGGCTCATGGCTCTCGCGTTCCCCACCGTGATGTTGGTCCTCAACGTCTCCAGCACAGCCGTGATCTGGTTCGGCGCGTTCCGGATCGAGGACGGCTCCATGCAGGTGGGCACCATGATCGCGTTCCTGAGCTACCTGATGCAGATCCTGATGTCCGTAATGATGGCCACGTTCATGGCGATCATGATCCCGCGCGCCGCCGTCTCGGGGGACCGGATCGGCGAGGTCCTCGGGACCGAATCCAGCGTCCGGCCGCCGCTGCGCCCGGTTTCGCGCGCGGCCGGGCGGGCAGCCCGTGGCGAGCTGGAGATGCGCGACGTCGGGTTCGCCTACCCGGGTGCCGAGCAGCCGGTGCTGTCGGACGTGAACTTCACCGCCCGCGCGGGGCAGACGACGGCGATCATCGGCAGCACCGGCTCCGGCAAGACCACCCTGGTGAACCTGATGCCGCGGCTCTTCGACGCGACCTCCGGTTCGGTCCGGATTGACGGCGTGGACGTCCGCGAGCTGCACCCGGACCTGCTGTGGGGGCACATCGGCCTGGTCCCGCAAAAGCCCTACCTGTTCTCCGGCACGGTGCGCAGCAACCTGCTCTACGGCAAGCCGGACGCCACCGAGGACGAGCTCTGGCGGGCCCTGAGGATTGCCCAGGCGCAGGATTTTGTGGAGGATCTGGAGGGCGGGCTGGATGCACCGATCTCGCAGGGCGGCACCAACGTCTCCGGCGGCCAGCGGCAGCGGCTCGCGATCGCCCGGGCGCTGGTGAAACAGCCCGAGCTGTACATCTTTGACGACTCCTTCTCCTCGCTGGACACCGCCACGGACGCCCGGCTGCGGCAGGCACTCAAGCAGCACACCGCCGGGGCCACCATGGTGATCATCGCCCAGCGGGTCTCCAGCATTGTGGACGCGGACCAGATCCTGGTGCTCGAACGCGGCAGGATCGTCGCGCACGGCACACACGAGGAACTGCTGGAGGCGTCGGAGACGTACCAGGAGATTGTGAACTCCCAGCTCGCAGCGGAGGAGGCAGCATGAGCCGCACCGACAAGGCGCCGACGCCGGCCCCCGCCGCCGCTCCTGCCGCCGGGGCCCCCGGGGCTCCTGCGGCGCAAACCCCGATGCGGATTCCGCGCCCGGCGGGCGGACCCGGCCGCGGCGGCCCGTTTGCCGGGATGAACATCCCGGCCGAGAAGGCCATGAACTTCGGACCGTCTGCCCGGCGGCTGCTGGGGGAGCTGCGGCCCGAACGGCTGTGGCTGACGCTGGTCCTGGTGCTCGCCGTCGTCGGGGTGACGTTCTCGGTGATCGGACCCCGGCTCCTGGGCGAGGGCACTAACCTGATCTTCGCCGGCGTCGTGTCCAAGCAGCTGCCGCCCGGGGAGACCCAGGACCAGGTGCTCGCCCAGATGCGCGCCGCCGGGCAGACCCAGCAGGCGGACATGCTCGGCGCCATGACGCTGACCCCGGGCGCCGGGATCGACTTCACCGCGCTGGCCACCGTGCTGCTGTGGGCGCTGGTGTTGTACGTGCTGGCATCGGTGTTCGGCTGGATGCAGGCGTACATCCTCAACGGCGTCGTGCAGCGCACGGTCTTCCGGCTCCGCGAGCGGATCGAGGCGAAGATCAATAAGCTGCCGCTGCGCTACTTCGACTCGGTGCAGCGCGGCGAGCTGCTCAGCCGGGTGACCAACGACGTCGACAACATCTCCCAGAGCCTGCAGCAGTCCATCAGCCAGGCCGTGACCTCGGTGCTGACCGTGGCCGGGGTGCTGGTGATGATGGTCCTGCTCTCGCCCACGCTGGCGCTGATCGCGCTGGTGACCATTCCGCTGACCCTCGTGACGACGGCGGTGATCGCCAAGCGCTCCCAGAAGCTGTTCGTCGCGCAGTGGCGGCACACCGGGGAGCTGAACGGGCAGATTGAGGAGACCTACACCGGGCACGCCCTGGTGAAGGTGTTCGGCCGGCAGCGCGAGGTGGAGGAGCGGTTCCGGCAGAAGAACGCGGAGCTGTACCAGGCGAGCTTCGGCGCGCAGTTCATTTCCGGCTTGATCATGCCGGCCATGACGTTCATCGGAAACCTGGTCTACGTGGGGATCGCCGTGGTGGGCGGCCTGCAGGTGGCCTCCGGGGCGATGCAGCTGGGCGATGTGCAGGCGTTCATCCAGTACTCACGGCAGTTCACCCAGCCGCTGGCCCAGTTGGGGTCCATGGCGAACCTGCTGCAGTCCGGCGTGGCCTCGGCCGAGCGGGTGTTCGAGCTGCTGGACACGGACGAGCAGTCGCCCGATCCTTCGCCGTCCGAGGCGCCTACTGGTGGCCGGGGGCGGCTGGTGTTCGAGGACGTGTCCTTCTCCTATTCGCCGGACAAGCCGCTGATTTCCTCCCTCAGCCTGGTGGCGGAGCCGGGGCAGACGGTGGCCATTGTGGGCCCGACGGGTGCGGGCAAGACCACCCTGGTGAACCTGATGATGCGCTTCTACGAGCTCGACGCCGGCCGGATCACGCTGGACGGCGTGGACGTCACCGCGATGACCCGGGATGAGCTGCGCTCGCGGATGGGCATGGTGCTGCAGGACACCTGGCTGTTCGGCGGGACCATCCGGGACAACATCGCCTACGGCCGGCCCGGCGCTTCGGAGGACGAAATCCTGGAGGCCGCGAAGGCGACGTACGTGGACCGGTTCGTCCGGTCCCTACCTGAGGGCTACGACACCGTGCTCGACGACGAAGGCGGCAATGTGTCCGCCGGCGAGAAGCAGCTGCTCACCATCGCCCGGGCGTTCCTGGCCCGGCCGTCCGTGCTGATCCTGGACGAGGCGACTTCTTCCGTGGATACGCGGACCGAGGTGCTGGTGCAGAAGGCGATGAGTGCTTTGAGGAGCGACCGGACTTCGTTTGTCATTGCCCACCGGCTGTCCACCATCCGCGACGCCGACCTCATCCTGGTGATGGAGGCGGGGCAGATCGTGGAGCAGGGCACGCATGCTTCGTTGCTGGAGGCGGGCGGCGCGTACGCGGCGCTGTATGCGGCGCAGTTCGCGGCTCCGGTGGCGGAGGTTTAGCGGGAACAGAAACATTCTTCCGTCGGACTCGAGACGGGTAGTTCTCAGTGCGGATCAATTCTACGTAATATCCACTATCGATGGCTGCCCCGTAGTAGCTCAGTCGCGCCTGTGTGGCAGCTGACTATAATGTGCTGGCACCCAGCAAATCGAGATCCTCAAGCTCGTCGTCGGTATCCCAGCGCAGGTCAATTACGAGTCCTCCGAATATCAGGATGTTATTTGTAGCAGCCCACTTCGCGGGTCAACTGCGAATGGCTTGCAGGTTGTCGAGTTGAGAGAGTATTTCGTTCGTAGTTGCCTCGATGCCTTCCTGGGTGGGCACTGTCAGTCCTGCTTCGTCCGACTGAAGGGGTTCGAGTGTCTCCAGCTGAGAGTTGAGAAGAGAAGGGGGCATGAAGTGTCCGGGACGCTGCGCTACCCGGCTTTGCAGAAGCGGCAGCTCGACCTTGAGTTGGACGAAGGCTGCCGCGGGTGCTTGGGCCCTGATTGCATCCCTGTAGGCGCGTTTTAGCGCCGAGCAGGCAACGATGATTCCCTTCGGATGGTTTGAGGTCAGCTCGGCACCTACGAGTCCGAGCCAGGGCCACCGGTCCTCGTCTGTGAGTGGGATGCCTGCAGCCATTTTTTCGACGTTGGCTTGAGGATGCAGCGAGTCTGAGTCGACAAAAGTGGCACCCATGCGTTGTGCAAGCGCAGCACCTACGGTTGATTTTCCGGCCCCGCAGACGCCCATTACGACAAGGACAGGTTTCATCAGAGAATGCCCTGGACGGGGGTCCCGGCCGGGATCGGCTCGTGACGTGCCACCTCGACCGGACGCTGGAGCAGCCCGTCGAGGGAGGCGTTGAGCCGCTTGACCGGTTCGCCGGCGCCGTGGGCGTCGAGCAGTTCGGCGGATTCCCATTTCTCGATCATGAGGATGTGGCCCTCGGGAGTCTCGTGGATGGCGTAGAGGAGGCAGCCGGGTTCCCCATGGACCTCGGCAATGGCCGGGGACAGGGCCGCGACGACCTGGTCGAAGGATCCCTCTTTGGGGGTGAACTTTGCGGTGACGACGACGGGCATGGTTTTTCCTTAGTGGGTAGGGGCTAGGGCGAGGGGGGCACAGCTATTGCGGGGCAGGAACTCGGCTTTGACCTCGATGAGCCGCGGGCCTTCGGGCAACCTTCCCTGCATCCGTCCAAGCACGAGTTCGAGCGCATGGACGGCGAGCATGTCCAGCGGCTGGCGGATCACGCTCAGCGGCGGGGACATGAGTTCTGTCCAGGGATTGTCATCGAAGACGATCACGGAGAGGTCGTCCGGGATGCGTACCCCCCTCTGAACAAGCCGCCGGACCGAGCTCTGTACCTGTGCGGTGTTGGCCACAACCAGGGCGGTGGGCGGCTGTGGCATGGCAAGGAGGGAGCCGACGGCGTCGCCGCCAGCGTCGCCGCGAAAAGGCACATCGCGGATGAGCAGGGGGTCGACCGGAAGGGACGCGCTGTCGTGCGCCGCGGTGTAGCCGCTGATCCTGGCCCTTCCCGTTGAGGTGCTCCGGGGCCCGGTAATAAGGGCGATCCTGGTGTGGCCGAGGCCGATCAGGTACTCCGTTGAGCGCTGGGCGGAGTCATAGTTTTCAATGCTGACGACGTCGGCCTCGCCGAGTTCCTCGATGGTGCGGTCAACGAAGACAACATTCACGCCGAGGTCCTGCAGGCGTGCCCATTTCTCAACGTTCCCGCCCGTGGGGGTAGCGATGACACCGCTCACGGACCGGTCCAACAGCGTATCCAGCGATTCCGCTTCCAGGTGCGGATCCTCCTGGGTGGTCATCAGGACAACCTGCACGCCGTGGCTGCGGGCCTCCCACACGATGCGGTCAGCCAGCCGCGCGAAGAACGGGTTGGAGAGGTCTGTGACCACGAGCCCGATCGTGAGTGCATGGCCTGCGCTGAGTTCCCGGGCGGCCGCGCGCGGACGGTAGCCGAGTTCGTCGATGATCCTGAGAACTTCCTGCCGTTTTGCCGGCGCGACGGGTCCGGAGTCCGGGTTCAGGACCCGGGACACGACAGAGACCGAGACTCCCGCAGCCGCCGCGACATCGCGAATGGTTGGGGCCTTCTTCACTGCTCCTCCTTGAGGTCCGCGATCGGCGGCTGATGACCGCGGGCTGTCTATCCGCCCTGTGATCCTTGCCCGTTCGACTGCGTTCGATTGTGACTGTTGACACAGACTAGCACGCACTGGTACAAATGTGGAACCGGTTCCACTCCGGTCCTCAACTCCATTCGCGACGACGACGTTGCTCCGCCTTCAGGCGGGGGGCTCCGACGCGAACGTCAACCAGAGAGATCCCCATGAATCTTCACAAACTCCTCAGCGACCGCGAGCAGGAAGGCCGCCCCATCCGGGTTGGCCTGATCGGAGCCGGCCGTTATGGCACCATGTACCTGGCGCAGGCGAACAACATCCCGGGCGTCCACGTCGTCGCCATCGCAGACATCAACGTCAAGCGCGCAGAAGGCGCCTTCGACCTCGTCGGGTGGCCCAAAGACCAGATCGCGCCGGACATCGCCACCGCCCTCCGGGACCGCTCCACGACGATCGTGGCCAACGCGGACGAGCTCTTCGACGTCGACATCGACGTCATCGTGGAAGCGACGGGCAACCCCATTGTGGGTGTGAAGCATGCACTGCGTGCCATTGAAACGAAGAAGCACATCATCATGGTCACCGTTGAGGCCGACGCCCTGGCAGGTCCCGCCCTGGCCAAGCGTGCGGAAGCCGCCGGTGTTGTCTACTCGATGGCTTATGGCGACCAGCCGGCCCTCATCATGGAACTCGTGGACTGGGCACGCACCAGTGGTTTCGACGTTGTCTGTGCCGGCAAGGGCGCGAAGTACCTTGAGCACTATCACGAGATGAACCCGGACAACGTCTGGGAGAACTGGGAGTTCTCCAAGGAACTCACCGACTCGGGGCAGCTGAACCCCAACATGCACACCTCGTTCCGTGACGGCACGAAGGCTTCCATCGAGATGGCCGCCGTCGCCAACGGCGCCGGACTGGTACCTTCTGACGCCGGGCTGTCGTTCACACCGGGGGATGTCGAGGAAATCGCCACGATCTGCCGGCCCGCCGACGTCGGGGGAGCCCTCGCCCACGAAGGCACGGTCGACGTCATGTCCAGCGTCAACCGCGACGGTTCCTGGATCCCTCACAACACCCAGGAAGGCGTCTTCGTCGTCGTCAAGGCCACGAACGACTACGTTTCCGGCTGCTTCAACGAGTACCCGTGGCACCCGGACCCCACCGGCCAGTACGCCGCCCTGTACCGCCCGTACCACTACGTGGGCCTGGAGCTGAACGTCTCCATCGCCAACGCCGCCCTCCGGGGGATCTCCACCGGCTCGCCCGTCGGTTTCTTCGGTGACGTCGTCGCGACGGCCAAGAAGGACCTCAAAGCCGGTGAATTCCTCGACGGCGAAGGCGGATACACGGTCTGGGGCAAGCTCGTGTCGGCCAGGCACTCAGTCGCAACCGGGGCCCTCCCGGTGGCGCTGGCCCACCACGTGGAACTGCGCAACGACGTCGCCAAGGGCGAGATCGTCGGCTGGGACGACGTCATTATTGACGACTCCCTGGCCCAGGCCCTTGAACTGCGCCGCGAAACCGAAGCACTCGTGACGGAACCCGCCCTCAGCGCCTAACGCTCCCCGCACTAAACCGGGCGCGGCCATGAACTTCATTCGATGTCGTTCACGCCTCCGGAACCAGACTCCTTCCAACGAAGAAAGGCATCACATGAAATCCAAAACCCGCGCCCTCACCGGTGTGCTGGCCTGCACCCTGGCCGCCACGCTCCTCGCCGGTTGCGCCTCCGGAGCGCCCGGCTCCTCCGGCGGCGCACCGGCGAAAATCCAGCTTTCCATTCCGGATCCGCTCACCTCGTCCGTGGGCGTTTCCGCCCAACACTTCGCCGATGAAGTCAAGAAATCCTCCAACGGGTCGGTGATTGTCACGGTGGTTCCGAACGGAACGAGCTTCAGCGGGGACCAGAACGCCGCCGTCACCCGTCTGCAGGGCGGCTCACTCGATGCCCTCATCCTCTCGACCTCCGTGTACGCCTCCGTGGTGCCGGAAATGAACGGCATCAGCATCCCCTACCTCTTCAAGGACACCACCGAGGAAGCTGCGTTCCTGGCAGGAAAGCCGGGCCAGGTGCTGAAGGAAAAGCTCGCATCCAAGGACACCGTAGCGTTGTCCTTCCTCACCCGGACCGGCCGCGAGATCACCAACTCGGTGCGCCCCATAGAGGAGCCTGCGGACCTCAAGGGCCTCAAGATCCGTGTCCCCGGCAACCCGCTCTGGACCGACTTCTTCGGGAAGCTGGGAGCAAGCCCGACCACCATGGCCTTCTCCGAGGTCTTCACGGGCCTGCAGACCGGAACGATTAACGGCCAGGAAAACCCGATCGAGGTGCCGTGGACCAATAAGTTCTCCGAGGTGCAGAAATATGTGTCACTGACCAACCACATCAACGACGCATGGGTGCTCGCCCTGTCGTCGAAGAAGTGGGAAGGACTTTCCGAGGCCCAGAAGAAAGCCCTCACCGACGCGTCGGCCGAAACGGCAACGTTCAAGACCGGCTACGACGAAGAGCAGTCCAAGAAGCAGCTGGATGAACTCGCTGCCAAGGGCATGGCGGTCAACGAGCTCAGCGCCGCCGGCCTGGAGGAATTCAAGGCCACGTCCAAGAGCCTCTACCCGCAGTTCTCCCAGCTGATTGGCAAGGAGTTCTTCGACGAGGCCATCGCTTTCACGGCGTCCAAGTAACCCCGCACGGGGCCGGGGCGCCAGCGGCGCCCCGGCCCTCCCACCACGTCCCGCTCTCAACGTCGACAGTCTGGAAGAACATGAAACACACGCTCGCTCCCGAGGAACTCGAGGAGGTCATTCCGTCCGACGCGGAAGAAATCCTGCACCACGGTCACGTCCCGCCAGGCTGGAGCGGCGCCGTCTGGCTCGACAAGGTCCTCGAATGGACCGTGGGCGCGGCGATCCTCGCCGAACTCGTCGTCATCCTGCTGAACATTGCGGTCAGGGTCGCCACCGGTGATTCAGTGCTCTGGACCCAGGAAGTGTCAGAAATCGCGCTCCTGACCATCGCCTTCATCGGCGGAGCCATCGCCTACCCCAAGGGTGCGCACATGTCGGTCCAGGCCCTCATCATGCGCCTGCCCGCAACATGGAAGCCCTACCTGGCCGCCCTGGTCGACTGGCTCGTCTTTGTCATGAGCGCAGGCGCATTTGCTCTCTTCGTGCCGACCCTGGCCCAGCAGATCGAAGAAAAGACGCCCATCCTGCAACTGCCCGTCTTCTGGGTCTCGATGCCATTCTCCGTCGGCATGGTGCTCATCGCATGGTTCGCCCTCGTCAAACTCCGGCGGCAGGAACGCCGGCCCGTCCTGACCGCCGCCGGCATCGCCGCGGCGATGGTCGCCGTCGTCATGCTTGCCCCGCCCCTGTTCTACTACGCGTCCCCTAACGTCCTCCTGGGCGTGGTGCTCGCGGTGCTGTTCCTGTTGCTCTTCCTTGGCCTCCCCATCGCCTTTGTCCTGGCCCTGGCCTCGGGGATCTACCTCTACCTCGGCGGCATTTCCGATGTCAGCGCCATTCCGATCGGGATGGCCTCGGGCGCCAAGGGGTTCGTGCTGCTGGCCATCCCGTTCTTCATCCTGGCCGGCACGGTCATGAACTCCGCCGGACTCACCCTGCCGCTGGCCAAGCTCGTCGACGCCCTCATCGGCCACCTGCGCGGCGGTCTTCTGCAGGTGGTGGTGGTCACCATGTACATCTTCTCCGGCATTTCCGGATCCAAGGTTGCCGACGTCGCGGCCGTGGGCACCACCATGCGAGGCATGCTCGAAGAGCGCAAATACCCGCGCGGCGAGGTGGTGGCGGTCCTGTCGGCCTCGGCCATCATGGGTGAAACCATCCCGCCGAGCATCGTGCTGCTGATCCTCGGCTCCATCACGACGATCTCCACAACCACGCTGTTTTTGGCCGGATTAGTTCCCGCGGCGTTCCTTGCGCTGGTCGTCATGGCGCTCGTCTTCTTCCGGGCCCGCAAGCAGGGCGGCGTCGCCAGCCCCAAGGCGACCTGGCGTGCACGCGGTTCAGCATCATTCTTCGCCCTGCCCACCCTCCTCCTGCCCGTGGGCATGGTGGTAGGCATCATGAGCGGCTTCGCAACGCCGACGGAAGTCTCCTCGGTCGCCGTGGCCTACGCCTTCGTGCTGGCCGCCGCATACCGGCGGGGCAGCAAGAAACTCCTCGGCGACACCCTGCGCGAAACGACGACGACGGCGGGCATGGTGCTCTTCATCATCGCCGCGGCGTCGCCGCTGGCCCAGACCCTCGCCCTCGCCGGCGTCTCGCAGCAGATCCACGACCTCATGTCTGGACTCGGCGATTCTCCGCTCCTGTTCATGTTCTTCACGATCATCCTGCTCATCATCATGGGCCAGCTGCTGGAGGGCCTGCCGGCTGTCCTCATCTTTGCCCCGCTGCTGCTGCCGATCGCCACCGACTTCGGCGTCAACCCCGTGCAGTACGCCATGGTGCTCATCATCGCCATGGGCATCGGCTCCTTCGCGCCACCGGCAGGTGTCGGCTTCTACGTCGCCTGCGCAACCGCCCGCGAAACCGTCGAGAAGAGCCTCAAACACTTCTGGCCGTACCTCATCGCCGTGTTCCTCGGACTCCTCGTGCTGGCGGCGGTCCCCTGGTTCAGCACCTTCCTTCCCGCCCTCGCCGGACTGATCCCTTTCTAAGCACATGACAACACCGACAATAAGTGAGAACAAAACGTCTGGTTTCCACGCCTCCGTGGCCCTCATTGGCACGGGACCAATGGGAGCTCCGATCGCCCGAAATATCCTCTCCGGCCAGGTTCCCCTTACTCTCTGGAACCGCACACCAGAAAAAGCCCGTGGGATTGAGGGGGGCACCGTCGTAGCCGCCCCGGCCGCCGCCGCGAGTGAAGTCGTGCTGACTGTATTGCCCGACCTCCCCCAGGTTGCAGCTCTACTCCCCGGTGAAGACGGCCTATTGAAAGGATGGAAAACCGCAGGCATCGAACACCCCGTCCTCGTGATTCACGGAACAGTGTCACCGGTGGCAGTCGCAGAGTTCGCCGATGACTGCCTGCGCAACTGGGGGGTGACAGTCGTGGACGCACCCCTTAGCGGCGGAACCATCGGTGCCGAAGAGGGGCGGCTGAGCATCATGGTTGGGGGGCCGCCCGAAGTCGTGGAGCGACTAACCCCTCTCTTCAGGCTATACAGCTCGACAGTCCTCCATTTTGGCAAAACTGGCGCGGGATCAACGGTGAAGGCGTGCAACCAGATCGTCGTCGCCGCCGCGGTAACCGCCCTGGCCGAAGCGATGGCCCTTGCAAGCATTGCCGGACTCGACCTTGAGAAAGTGCAAACTGTTCTGGCGGGCGGTCTTGCCAACTCAGAAGTCCTTCGCCAGAAGGGACGACGCTGGATCGACCAAGACTTCGAAGGTGGCGGGTCAGCGAAAAACCAGCTCAAAGACCTGAACTTCATAGACGAGATCGCCACGGCATGCGGGCTAAACCTGCCGCTCGCTAACACCCTCCGAGACGCCTTCGAACTCATGATCGAGGAGGGCTACGGCGACTTGGACCACACGGGGATATACCGGACCATCCTCCCTTAGTCTGCTACACGTTCCAGTGAAGATCGCTTACTTGGCCCCTTTTCGGACGCCAGCGCGTCATGGATCACCACCGGCTTCGAGGAAAGAACTCATGGACCCTGATAGTGACCGAGCACTAGTCTTAAGCCTCGGACTTCCTGGCTGCGCTCTTCAATTCCGTACCCATCATTGGGAGCAATTTCCGGCTGTTTATTCGTCACCGGACCGGCGGCATCCCATCAGGCGCAGGCACTCATCAGCGGGTCGTTTCTGTTGCCTTAGGCAACCTAATGCCTAACGCTTGTTAGTGGTTTCGAACTATTCGGTGACCGAAACCATGTGAACCTCAGGGAGTCGCAATTAAGGTAAGCGGGCGACGGTGGGAGGGCCCGCCGTCGCCCGCTTATCTCTACTGCGAGATCTAATGGCCTGGACTGGCACGCCAGTTTCGGCGCTTACAGGTAGCTCTTTACGCTTGCGCGGAGTGCTTCAGTGTGCTCGTAGATCTCTTCCAGCGAGCTAATGGGCACCCGCGTCTCTTCCCTGTTGTCGTCGAATATGCCGATGTACTTCTGAGTGCGGTTGAAATGCAGGCGCGCGATCGGTTTGCGGTTGTTGTCGTCCAGCAGCACCGCGAAATACGATTTGGCATCCCTCTGCGCTACGCGAGCGGGCTTGACTTCGCTGCAGACGATGGCGCGCACGATCTGGTACCCCTCGATTTCCTCCAGCGTTGTTTCCAGGCCGTCAGCCTCGGCCAGGTCCGCTTCGGCGACGGGTGCGCTGGTGACGCTGGCAGCCACCGTTGCGTCGTCATTTTGGGGAAAGGCCGGGGCGCCGAGGGCCTTCTTCAGCCGCTCGTTCACCTGATCGTTCAGGAACTGCTTGGACGCTTTGGTCACCAACGCGGTGAACTGCTCACGCACCTTCTGGGTGTAGGCGCCCGTATACACGCGACCCGTGAGGAACTTGATCCACTCGTCCTCAGGCTCCCTGAATTGTGCCGCCAGAGTCCTCTTGAGTTCGCCGATGTATTTCAGTTCACCGGCCGCGCTGATGATCGAGTCGAGATCAAAGACGTCCTTGGACAGTTTCTGCAGTTCCGGAATCAGGGATTCGTCGATGTCGTTCAAGTCGAGCACCAAGAATGGTTTGGCATCCATGCGGTTCGGGGCATCGAGGTCCGTGAAGAATTGGTACACCTCGCCGTTGGTGAGGATGGCGATTCTGGCGTTGGTGACGGCAAAGTACCGGAAAAGCTGAGATGCGTGCTCGATCTTCACGGGTTCCGAGGACTTCTTGCACTCGATCAGGATCTGCACCTCGCCGTCCTTGACGATCGCGTAGTCGATCTTCTCGCCCTTCTTAAGACCCACATCCGCGATGAACTCCGGAACCACTTCCATGGGATTGAAGACGTCATAGCCAAGGATGGTGGAAATGAAAGGCATGACAAAGGCATTCTTCGTCGCCTCTTCCGTCTGGATCACACCTCGCTGCTGGCGCACCTTTGCTGCCAAAGCCGAAAGTTTTTCTGCAAACTCCATTTGTCCCCCTACGAATTGATAGTGCTGCCAACCGTAGCGCAGCCCTCTGCCAATTTGATGAAAGTTGAGTCTTAGGGGCCAACTGCGGTTCCCAGCTCGCGGCCGAACGCCTCGGCCCGCTGATGCAGGCCACCGTCCCCATTCCCGCCACCGCGGCGCAGCTTGCCGCGTCCATCACGTTCCTGCTTAGCGACGACGGCACCAACATCAACGGCGCCGTCCTCGCCTCCGACGGCGGCTGGTCGGCGCTGTAGGGGAGCGGCACCCAAACGCAAGCGGACGACGGCGGGAGGGCCGCCGTCCTCCGCTGGTGTGGAGCGCGAAAGATGCGTCTTACTTAGTCATCCACGCCAATAGTTCCTGACCGTAAACTCGGGACAGAGCGATGGTGGTCAGAGATAGCCGGCCATGATCGTGTCGCTTTCCCAACTGTCGGGATTCGCAGTCCGTTCCCGGATGATTCGGAGTTTCTCGCTGTAACAAAGACGGGAATGGAAGATCCTGCGAAACACGAACAGAGGCGACAATAAGGCATGCAGACTCGTTCTGACAGCTCACCGCAGCCTAAGAGGCGATGGCTTCCGACGTGGCTGAAAATAGTCCTCATCGTGCTCGCAGTCATCTTTGGCATTCCTGCAATCCTTCAGGTGACCCACGATATTGCGACGGCACCGATGGTTGCGATCGCAGACCGAATGCACCCTGATCCGGGATGGAACGCGGAGGGGGAGAACATTACGGGCGGACCGTTCTGCATCCGCTACGACGTGGACTGTGACAGCATGTGGCGCAGCTACCGGACGGAACAGAAAGTAGCACCCGCTGACGTGCAACGCATCAGTGACGAAGCTTTGAACGGTGCGAAAGTGAAGGGCGACTGCGAGACTTCTCCGCTGCCGTCAAACGTCACGGGCATGTATGAAGCGTGTTCTGTCTCTGCTGTCTCTGCTGTCGTTGACGGCTATGACGTGGCGGTTCGAGTCCTGAAACTCAGCGAGGACAGCCCGGACAGGATCATACAGTTCAGCCTCAGCAGCGTTAATAACAGGCGGTAACGCGAGCGGGGCATCTTCTCGCTGGGCCAACGTCACCTCCCTGATGCGCCTCACCCGCACCGTGGTGCCGCTGATGCTGGACGCCGGCACCGGGTCCGTGGTCAACGTCGCCTCCGAGGCCGGCCACCGCGGGTCCGCCGCCGGCGCCGCCTACACCGCGTCCAAGCACGCCGTCGTCGGCCTGACCAACAACTCGGCCGTGACGTACGGGCCCCGGGGCCCGCGCTTCAACGCCGTCGCCCCCGGCCCCACCATCACCAACGTCGTGGACACCTGGCGAGCCCAGCTCACGGCCGAACGCCTCGGCCCGCTGATGCAGGCCATCGTCCCCACGCCCGCCACCGCGGCGCAGCTCGCCGCCTCCATCACCTACCTGCTCAGCGACGACGGCACGAACGTCAACGGCGCCATCCTCGCCTCCGACGGCGGCTGGTCGGCCCTGTAGGGGAGCGGCACTAAACGCCAGAGGACGAGGGCGGGAAGTCCCGCCGTCGTCCGTATGTGTCGCTCGTTTCCCTGCGTCAGAAGGCCAGCACCCCTCGGTCCAAGGCCACCCTCCGGCCCCACCGGGACGACGCTGGACGGCCTAGGGTGATCCCAGCCACAGCGCGAGGGAAAGGGACGACGATGTTCACCCTGCAGATTAGCTATCTGGTCCGGGAAAACGAGGCTTTCAAGAAAATCTTCGACCCGCAGCCCGCGCAGCCTCGGGCCCCCGGTCTGTTCGCTTGTTCGGGGTACCGAGGACCAGAACAGCGTGGCCGTGCTCCTTGACTTCGACACCAAGGACGCCGCGACGGTCTTTATGGAAAAGCTGCGCAGCCAGGTGTGGAACAAACCCGTGGTGATCGGGCAGCTGATGATGGCAGCGCCGACAGCCAGGATTCTGGAGGAGGTGGCCCGCGAGGAACAGGGCGCGGGCTGACCGCTGAGAATCCGGTGGTCCAGGCTGGGATGAGTTAGACGCAGCTTCATGCCGTCCCAGGAAGACGGCGGGACATCCCGCCGTCGTCCGATTCCACGGCCTCATTCCGCGCCCCGTCCGCTCTTGGGGGTCTTGAACTATATGCGGACAAGGGAAAGGACCGGGCTGCATAACAGGCGCAAGGAAGGCGGATCTCTGAATGGCTCGAATGCCCCAAGCCACGGTGGAAGTGAGTGACGCAGTGGTCCAGCGCCTCGTCCGGGACCAGCGGCCCGACCTCGGCGATTTTCCTTTAGCGCGGGTTGCGAACGGCTGGGACAACGCGACCTTCCGGCTCGGTGACGATCTGGCCGTCCGGCTGCCGCGCAGGGCGGAGGCCGTTCCGCTGATACTGCATGAGCAGCGCTACCTTCCCGACATAGCTCGCCGCTCCCCGGTTGCGGTTCCTGTCCCCGTCCATGCCGGCAGGCCGACGTCGGACTTTCCATGGCCGTGGAGCATCGTACGGTGGGTCCCCGGAGCCGCTGCGGCCGACGTCGGGCCGGCAGGCCGCGGGCCGGCGGCTAAGGGCCTGGCCGATTTCCTGCTGTCCCTTCACGTGCCCGCCGAAACGGGAGTCCCGGTCAACCCTTTCCGAGGCGTGCCGCTGACGGACCGTGACGCTGTGCTGGTGGAACGGCTCGGGGACCACGAACGCTACCCGCAGGCGGCAGCGCTGAAAGCAGTGTGGGCGCAGGCCTGTGCCGCCAAAGCCTGGGATGGTCCGGCGATGATGCTCCACGGGGACCTCCACCCTGGCAACATCCTGCTGGCGGACGACGGCTCCCTGGCCGGCGTCATCGATTTCGGCGACGTCGGGGCAGGGGACCCGGCTGTCGATCTTGCGGTGGGGTGGCTGATGTTCGACGCCGGCAGCCGCCACCGCTTCATGGGCGCCTTCGGCTCCGCAGTAGATGGAGACACCAGGATGAGGGCCCGCGGTTGGGCCCTCATCCTGTCCACCGCCATGCTGAGCAACTCCGACGATAATCCTCGGATGTTCAGCGTAGGAAAGTTCGGGATCAGGCAGATCCTGGATGACGGGCTTCGCCTGCAACTCTGACGCCAGCGTTAAATGTCAGTGGCGCCTCATATGCTGGGAGTGTGGAAGGCAAAGCAGCTGCGGAGACGTTGGAGGCCATGGAGGCCTCCCTTGCCAGGTTGTCTGCATTTGCCGGTCGCGGAGCCGGGAACGCGGCCTCGACTGGCGCCGACCCTCTTCGGGACGAAGCGGACGCGTGCCTGGACGGTATGGCTGAGGTCGCCAGCATGGAAGCCAGGCTGGCCGCTCTGAAAGTGCACTTCGCCGCCGGATATGCCCGCGCTGCCGTCGCCATGGCGGGCCCAGCCGTTTCCCCGCAGGAGCGCACCGCCCAGGAAATGGCCGTGACAGCAGAGGTGGCCTGTGTCCTGACCGTGAGTGAAAGATCGGCGGCGGCGCTCCTGGCAGAGTCGGCCACCCTGACCACTAAGTTGCCCCTGACGCTGTCTGCGCTGCAAGCAGGGAGCATTTCATGGCAACACGCGCGGGTGATGTGTGATGAAACGTCCGGTCTGGACCTCGCCGCGGCGGCTGCTTTGGAGGCTCATTTCCTGGACCCCGAAGCTCCCTTTGCCGCGCGTGGCTGCCCCGCGGGGGAGCTGGTGCCGGGCAGGTTCCGGGCCAAGGCGCGCAGATGGCGTGAGCTGCACCATCCCGTAAGCATCGAAGCCCGCCACCGCAAGGGTGTGGAGGACCGTCGGCTGGAATATGTGCCGGACCGGGACGGCATGGCCTGGCTCTCGGCCTATCTGACTGCGGATGTGGCGGTGGCTGCATGGTCCCGTGCCACGGAAGCGGCCCGTGCCCTGCAGGAGCCGAATGAATCCCGAACCCTGACCCAGCTCCGTGCGGACGTCGCCGCCGACTGGCTGCTGGCGGGGGTGGCGGAAGGAACTCCGTCACCCAAGGCGCAGGTCCTGGTGACCGTGCCGGTGCTGTCTCTTTTGGGCGCCGAGTCGGAACCGGCCACGCTGGACGGGTATGGTCCCGTTCCGCCGAGCATGGCCCGCCGGCTTGTAGGGGATGGCGCCGGATCGTTCCTGCGTGTGCTGACCGATCCGCGCAATGGAGCGCCGCTGGAGATCGGACGGACCAGCTACCGGGTTCCGAAGGCGATGCGCCAATGGTTGCGGCTTCGGGATGGCCGGTGCCCTTTTCCCGGCTGCAGTAACCATTCCCTGGATAACGAAGCGGATCATCTGTTGGCTTGGTCCGAGGGAGGCGGCACCGACATCACCAACCTTGGCCAGCCATGCCGGCGGCACCACCGACTCAGACACACCACAGCGTGGAGGCCGGTTGACGCGACCCGGGACCATCCACCCGGCTGGATCTCACCTGCGGGACGCTCCTACCCAAGCGAGCAACAAGACTGGGAACCGCCACACTGGCCGCAGCACCTCGGCCACGCGGGTGAAGGCCGGGAGTTGGAACCGCCCGGCTGGCCGGACGTATTTGCCGGCGGCGTCGGACCCGGAGAGACCGTCGGACCCGGAGAGACCGGGCCGCCATTACCGGTGGATCCCTTTCCTGACTGGGCACTGTTCATCGCGGCGTAGGATCGGCGCTCCACTTTCCCTCCCCGTCCAATTAAGGGTTCGAAGGATGTTCCGGCTATTGGCCTGCCCCCCTGCCTCCGCCGTGACCCTGAGCCGCGACCCTCCGCCGTGACCCTGAAAGGCCGGACCGGCCAGGACCAGCGCGATTCAGGCCACTGTCCCCATGCCCATCACGGTCCGGGTCAATCTCGACTCACCGGACGAGTTCGTCGGGTCTGCTTGCTACGGCGATCATGCGACGCATGACGCCGAATGGACGGGGAAGAAGGCCTTGATGAAAGTTTCTTCATGACCGTTTCATCCCTGCCTCATTGTTGAAGTTCACGCTGGACACACGAACGGCCTGCGCCGGAAGAGCCTGCGTATGGGGAACGGGGGGAATGGTGGACGGAGCATGGCTGTCTATTGTTAATGGGCACGGGACGCCTGGAACGCGTCACCCTACTGCGTCGCACCACTCGCTGGTATCTCCGCCGGTACATGGAATTGATTCCATGGATTGGCCCTCCGCCATTCCGGCGTCTGCCGACGACGATACCGGCACATCCTGGCTGGTTCAGCGGGCGTGGCCAGAGAAGACACCAGGAGAATTTGTACTGGAGGTCCGGACGCCGGGAGTGCCCGGCGTCCGGGGAGCTTATTTGCGTCGCGGGCAGTTCGAACTAATCCCTTTGGACGATCCGGGACTTCCCGCCTTACGGGGGGAAGCGCAGCAGGGGGAATTGATTTCGTATTGGCCGTACCACCAGGCTGTCGTCCGGGCGGAGGGCCGCTATATAAAGATCTTCGGACCCGGGGGCGCCGTCGTACCGGCCGAGCGCTGCGCGCAAATGGACGTCCTGCTGGACGCCGGCAACTTCACAACGCCCAGAATCCTTCGTCAGAGTTCCCAATCGGACGTCATCGTTTTCAGCGCCATGCCGGGACCGACTCTGAACGAGCTGGGCCGGGTGGAAGCGGCCGTCTGCGATGAAGCGTTCGCCAGGGCATGGGAGAAATGGTCGCGCGCCTGGGTCGCGGAACTGAACGGCTCCCATGGCCCAGCAGCACGAGGCGTTCTCGACAGCCTTCCGCTCCGTTCAGCAGAGTGGGAAGCCGCGAAGGTGTGTCGACGGGTGGACGACTGGTTGCAGCACAATGAAAACGTCCCCGAATTGTCGTCTCAGCGCGCTGTCTTGCGCGCCGCTGTAGAGCACGTGGCCATGAACCTGATACGGACGGCACCGGATCCGGTGGTGTGGGCCCACGGAGACCTCTACGACAAGCAAATCGTCGTTCCTGACGGCGACATCCCGCCCGGACTGCTGGACTTCGACAGTACGGCCCGACACGAGGCCGCCCGGGATCTGGCCGGTCTGGACGTCCATCTGGAGCTTCATCTACGAAATAACCGCATGACGCCGTCACGATATCTGACCGCTCACACGCAGGTGCTGGCCGTGGCCGAGGAACTGCGCATCAGTCCAGTCCGGTTCGATGCGTACTCGGACGCCATCTGGCTCCGTCTGGCACTTTCGCCGCTACCTGGCCGCTTCTCTCTGGCCATCGGCGTCCTCGCGGAACGGGCCGAAAGGAGCTGAGGCCCCGAAGCGGCCAGCCCGGCGAGCCCCTGGCAGGTTTTGCCGGTTAGGCGCTCACTTAGGTGCAAAAGCGACAGAATGCTTGCTACTCTGGATTCTGCACCTAGAGAGAGTGAGCAATGATGCTTCTCGAAAGAGACCTCATCCAGTCCGTCGGCTTCCGCAACGTAACGGACGGCGGACGTGTAACCGGTTTTCAGTTCCGGGTCCGGATGCCTTCCTACCGGGGCATGGCCGCGTCCCTCATCGATGGCATCGCCGTTCGCATCGGCGGCATCGTCGACGTCGGACCTGACGTTCCGCTGTGGACCTTCGGCGGGCGGACCTACACCCTGCAGCAGCTCTGGGACAGTGATGGCGTGCGCTGGCCCCTTGAGGAAGCGGCAGTGGTCACCGTTCCCCTCGACGGCGGCCTGCCGCAGGGCGTCCACGAGCTCTCCATCGAGCTGCGGCTGCGGATGTCCTACATACCAGTCGAACACCAGCCCACCACCCACCGGACCAGCCGCAAGGTGACGCTCGCGCCGGAAGGCGGCGAAGGTACCTTCCGCTACGGCGTTTCCCTCTACAGCTTTATGGGCGATTACGGCACGGTGATGGACCTTGAGACGGCGCTGGCCGCCGTCGCTGACGTGGGCGCCACCGGCGTCGAGATCCTCGGCGAGGGCCACGTTCCCAACTATCCGGAACCGTCCCCGGCCTGGATCGATAACTGGTTCGGCCTGCTGGAGAAGTATTCGCTGGAGCCGACGAACTACGGTTCCTGGATAGACACCCGTCTTCACCCGGGCCGCACTATGACGGTCGCCGAGGGTGCGGAGGCCCTGCAGCGGGACCTGCGGCTTGCCAACCAATTGGGTTTCGGCTTCGTGCGCCCCAAGATCGGCGTGGTGTCCAGCGATCTGGTCCCAGACCCCATCTGGACCGAGTCCGTGGAACGCTCCCTTGATCTGGCCCACGAGCTGGGGGTCATCATCTGCCCGGAGATTCATTCGCCGACGCCCATCAGGCACCCCGTCGTCGAGGACTACATCAGCCTCATCGAACGGACCGGAACCAAGAACTTCGGCCTGCTCATCGACACCGGAATCTTCCAGGACCGGCCCATTCCGCTGCGCGCAGGTGAGACCCGCGAGACCCGGCCCGCCTTCCTCGACGGCATCGGCGTCGACCCCGCCGACTTCGCTGATATCGCCCAGTATGTGGTGTTCGTCCAGGCGAAGTTCCACGACATCAACGAGCAGCTGGAAGACCAGCAGATTCCCTGGCTGCCCGTGCTCAAGGCCCTCAAGGACTCCGGCTACACCGGTTATCTCTCCAGTGAATATGAAGGCGAACGCACGCCATGGCGTGCCATTGAGCAAGTGCGGCGCCAACACGCCCTGATCCGCCGCATCACCGGCGAACTTACCTGACCCATCCCCTTTTCCCAGTAAAGAGAGCAACAATGCCAAACGGACTTCTTGACGATGCAAGCCTCCGCACCCATCCCGACGGTCTCGCGCTTGCCCTGACCCTGCCGTGGTACCGGAGTCTGTGGCTCTCCTCGGTCTCCAGCCTGCGGCTCACCGTCGACGGCCAGGATATCCCCGCCGGGAACTTGTCCCTGGAACTGGGAGGTGTCCGCTATGCGCTCCCGGACCTGCCCGCTCAAAGCGAAACTCTCTGGTACCTCCAGGAACATCCCTTGCTCATCGCCACAACGGAGAGCCCTGTTGCCCTGGGCGAGCAGCACACCGTCCGGCTCATCGGTGAGTTGCGCCTGCCGTACATGCAGATTGCTCCCGGCCAGGACGGCGGTCCCGGCATGTACGTTCCCAACTTCGTGAACCAGACGTTGGAGCTGACCGTCACGGACAGGGCTGCGGCGGCGCCGGAACTGACGACGGCGGTCACGCCGCCCCCACCGAAAGCGGAGGAAGATCCGTTCTCGCTGGGGCTCACCCTGTACTCGGCAAGCGCCGAATTCCGGGCCGGCTGGTACGACTTCGACGGTCTGCTGAACCGTGTGGCCGAGCTCGGCATCGGCCCAGGGATCGAAATTGTGGCATCGCAGGTCCTGCCTACCTATCCCAACGTGACTGACGACTTCGTGCGCTCGTGGCAGCGCGCCTTCGACAAGCACGGCTTCACCGCCAGCTCCTTCGGCGCCAATCTGGACATGGGACGCCGCCGTGACCGCGACATGACCCCGGACGAGGAGTACGAGTTCACGCAGACACTCTTCCACGGCGCCAAGAAGCTCGGTTTCCCGCTCGTCCGCATCCAGAGCGCTAAGCCGGAGCTGCTTCGCCGGCTGCTGCCGCTCGCCGAGGACCTCGAACTCAAACTTGCCTACGAGATCCATGCACCGCTGGGACCCAACTCGCCCGAGATCATGAAGGTCCGCGACGTCTACGCCGAGCTTGATTCACCGCTGCTGGGCTTCGTGGCTGACTTCTCCTCCACCATGCACAGCATGTCTCCCACGCTCCTGCGCGCGGTTCGCCGTGCCGGGCTGGACGATGAAGCTGTGGAAAGGCTGCAGGCTATCTGGGGCACTGAGGCACCGATGCGGGTGCGGCAGGAGGAGTTCATTGCGTACCTGCGGGGACGTGACTTCGATCCTGCCCGGCTTGGATCCTTCGCCCACCTGGCGTTCAACATGCACGGCCACGTCAGCCCGAAGGAGTGGGCTGACATCATGCCGCAAATCATGCACGTCCACGCGAAGTTCTACGACATTGATGAGCAGGGCAACGAGCCGGCCATCGACTATCCGGAACTGGTCCGCGTATTCGTCGAAGGCGGCTACCGCGGTTACTGGTCCAGCGAATGGGAAGGTCATGCCTTCGCCGAGCTCGGTGAGGTGGATCCGCTGCTGCTGGTGCGGAAGCAGCATGACCTTATCCGCAAGAGCATGCGGACGGCCCTGGCATCAGCCTGACCTGAAAGACCGACGTCCCATAGCCTCGATGCCCGTCCGTTGAGCCGGCCGGGCATCGAGGCGTTTAAGGGGCTTCCTTGGTTGCGGCGGCTGCCACGATGTCGGCAGCCTCTTTGAAGAGGCCCCGCATCCACTCATGCTCGGAGTCGCGGTTGTGCACGGGGTGCCACCACAAGGCATTAACCAGCGGCGTGGCATCGAAGGGCAGCGGCAGGATCCGAATCCCGCCCACGCGCAGGGCGAACGGCACCAGGGCCGCCTGGATGAGCGCGATCCGGTTGGTCCCAACCACAAAGTGCGGCAAGGACTGGAAACTTTCAACAACCACGTCCACGCGGGGCTCAACGCCCAGCTGCTGGATCTGCCGTTCCGCCGAGGTTGAGGCTGAGCGCGTCTGATAGGTCATCACCCAGGGAAGTTCAGCGATGTTTTCCATGGTGATTTGCTCGCCGACGGCTTCATTGGACGTGGAGACCACGGCCACCCACCCGTCCCTCCACAGGTCCAGGTAGGGCAGCCCGGTGAGGAATCCGTGGGGAATCACCATGCCGTCCACCGACCGAAGGCGGTTGGCTGCATCCTCCACCACCATCGGATTGTGGAGCATAAACCGGAACCGGACAGCTGGGGCGCGCTCGGCTGCAAGCTCGGAAACAACCCGGCCAATGGTCGTGAAGCCGTAATCCGAGCCGTAGATGGAGAACTCGCGCTCGGATTCTGTGGGCTCCCAGGTGGCCTGGCTTTCGAAGACGCGGCGTGCGGCCTCCAGTGCGGTGGTGGTGTGCTCCGCGAGCCGGAGGGCGAAGGGGGTGAGCTCGTAAGCATTGCCGCGGCGGGCCAGGATCGGGTCACCGAAGTGGGATCGGAGCCGGGCGAGCGAGGCGCTGAGCGCCGGCTGGCTGAGGTGGAGCCGCTCGGCCGCCCTGGTAACGCTTCGCTCGGTAATGAGGGCATCCAGCGAGATCAGCAGGTTGAGGTCGAGACGGGAAAGCAGGACATGTTTCGTCACGGCGCAGCGATCCTTTGGAAGTGGAACCGTTTCAAGGGAGTTTATCAGCGGGATCAATAACGTAGGCGAAGCCATCAGGGATCTGGATGGACCTTCCGCGGACCCCCGTTAAACTTATGTCCGTCATAGCAAAGACTTATGTGTCTTTTAGGCACATCTCCTGCATACTTGTGAGTGACCGGGGTCACGACACCCGGATTTTGGACAATGAAGTCAGAAAGGCTGGACATGACACAGCACCGTCGCTATTCAGGCCTGAAGGTCGGCGCCCTCGCCGTCCCCACCGTCGCAGCACTCATTCTTACCGGTTGCTCGGCCTCCACCGGCAGCAGCTCCTCTTCGGGTGGTTCCCAGGAATTTTCACTGTCCTTCGCGACATCCAACACCATCGAGAGCCCCTTCCAGGTGTTGGCAGAAAATTACATGAAGTCACACCCGAACGTGAAAATCACCTTCAATCCTCAGCCGAACGACTCCTACGACCAGACCCTGCGCACACAGCTCCAGGCCGGAAACGCCTCAGACGTCGTAGTGACCTCACCCGGCTCCGGCACCGGCCGCAGCATCCTGCCGCTCGTCCAGGCAGGTTTCCTTGAACCGCTTGACGATGCCGCGAAGCAACTGCTCCCCGAGGGAAGCGCCAGCACCTTTGGAACCGACGGCAAGGTGTACGGCCAGGCCACGGAAATTACGATCTCTGCCTTGGTGAGTAATGAGACGGCTGCAACTGCAGCCGGTGGCTTCCCTGCCGACTTTTCCTCCCTCCAGCAGCAGTGCAAGGCTCTGGAGTCCTCCGGTAAATCCCTCTTTGCCCTTGCCGGATCAGCCCCTCCCAACACAGGGCTGATGGCGATGTCCCTGGCAGCCTCGCGCGTCTACGCGGAAGACCCGAAATGGAACGATAAGCGCGCTGCGAAGGAAGCCACCTTCGCGGGCTCGGACGGTTGGAAGTCAGCCCTCGAAGCAGTTAATACCTTGAAGGACGCGGGCTGCTTCCAGAAGGGTGCTGCCGGCGGCGGCTTCGATGCCATCACCAAGGGGCTTGCCAGCGGAACGTCCGTGAGCGGCTTCATCCCGGCTCCAAGCTGGAAGCAGCTGCAGTCCGCCGCTGGGGGCTCCCAGTTCGCCGTTCGGCCGTTCCCGGCGGAACAGGGCTCAGGTAATAGCTACGTATTTGCCAGCGCAAACTACGCCTTCTCCATCAACGCGGCCTCCAAGAACAAGGACGCTGCCAAGGCCTTCCTCGACTGGGCCGCCCAGCCTGAGCAGACCAAGGCATTCGCAGAAATCGACGGTGCCCTGCCGGTCAGCGGACTCGACAAGTACGATTTCGACGGCGGCGCCTATAAGAACGTCGGCGGCCTGATGAAGGACGGCAAATACGGCCCCCTGCCCAACATCCAGTGGCCGAATTCCGCCGTCTACGACGCACTGGCCACGGGGGTCCAGGGCATCATCACCGGCCAGAAGAGCCCTGACCAGGTCCTGCAGGCCATGGACGCGGCCTGGGATCAGTAGCAGTTCTTGACCATCAACGTTCCGACGACTCAAAGGGACAAGCAAGGAATACCAATGACTGCGACGATGCAACCGAAAAGCGAAGCAGCTGAAGCACCCCGGCGAGGCAAGCGGACGCCGGGGGCGGGTGAGAACACCCGTCCCCGGCGGGGGCCCATGCAGTTCGGACACTGGTGGTGGGCGCTGCCCGGGATCGCCCTGGTGTTTGCCATCCACTACGTGGCAACTGGAATCGGCGGATTCTTCGCCTTTACCAACTGGACGGGCATCGGCTCGTTCAAAATCACGGGCTGGACAAACTTTGAGGCCATCTTCAAGGACCCCACGAAACTCGGAGCCCTCTCCAATACCCTCTTTCTGGCCTTTGGCTCGGTTCTCCTGGGCAACATCGCCGGGTTGGTTATTGCGCTGGGCCTGAACCGCGTCGTCAAGACGCGCTACATCCTCCGGACCCTCTTCTTCATGCCGGTGGTGCTCAGCCCGCTGGCCACGGCCTACATCTGGAAATACATCTTCGACTTCGACGGTCCGCTCAATGCCTTCCTTACGGCAATAGGCGCCGGCGACCAGGCCAAGCCGTGGCTGGCCGACCCGCAGTGGGCCATCTGGACCGTGCTTGTGGTGCTGGTCTGGTCTTCCACCGGCTTTGCCATGGTGATTTTTATGGCCGGCCTGGCCGGTGTCCCCGTGGAAGTGGAGGAGGCGGCGGCCATTGACGGTGCCAATCTGTGGCAGCGGTTCCGCAACGTTACCCTGCCCGCCATCCGCCCCGCCGTCGCCATCGCCACCACGCTGGGAATCGTCCAGGGGCTACGCGTCTTCGATCCCATCATGGCGCTCACCGGCGGCGGACCGGCCGGAGCGACGGAAACGCTGGCCACGCTGGTTTACAAGCAGGCCTTTGCGCTCGGGAACTTCGGGGGCGGTGCCGCCCTGGCCCTGGTGCTCGCCGCCATCATCCTGATCTTCGCCGTTCTCCAGCAGCGGCTGACGCGTTCGAACCCTGAGGACTAAGCCATGTTCCGCTACACCAAACTCACCCTGCTCCGCGAAGTCGGCCTATGGGCGCTCGCCCTGGTGTTCCTCGCGCCGTTCTACTTCCTGGTGACAACTGCCCTGAAGCCGGACAGCGAGTTGTTCACCACCTCGGCCCTGGCTCCGCCAACAAACCCCGACTTCAGCAACTTTATCGACGTCCTCACTGCCACCGGCAACTCCAACGTGGTGATGGGCCTGGTCAACAGCGCCATCATCACCGCAGGCAGCATCGTGGGGCTGATCGCACTCGGCTCCATCACCGGATATGTCATCACCCGCAGCACCCGACGCTGGAGCAAGGGCGCGTATTACCTCTTCCTGATCGCCATCATCCTCCCCGGCCAGCTCGGCGCCGTCCCTCTCTACATGGGTGCACGGGCCCTTGGACTCACCGGATCCGCTTGGGGCCTGATCATCCTCTACACGGGCATGCTCCTGCCGTTGTCGATCTTCCTCTACGCAAACTTCTTCCGCGGCCTCGGCACGGACTACGAAGAAGCGGCCACCATCGACGGCGCCAGCAAATCCCAGATTTTCTCCAAGGTGGTGTTCCCCATGATGGCCCCAGCCACGGGAACGGTCACCATCTTCGCCGGGCTCATCGTGTGGAACGACTTCTTCACGTCGTTGATCTTCCTGGGCGGCTCCGCCAACCAGACGCTGCCGGTGGCCATGTACTACTACATCGGCTCCCTGGTCTCCCAGTGGAACTCGATCTTCGCGATAGTGATCGTCTCCATGATTCCCATCCTGGCGCTGTTCCTGTTCGCGCAGAAACGGTTCATCCAGGGCTTCTCCGGCGGCCTGAAGGGCTGATCCGCGATGGTTGACAACCGCGCAGCGTTCGAGCGCTTCGTGGACATCTTCTACACCCAAAAACGGGTGCGTGAAGCCTTCGACTTCCTTGTGGCCGACGACTACCGGCAGCACAACCCGGCCATTCCTGACGGGCCTGAGTCGGCAGTAAGAATGCTGACGCCGAAGTTTGACGGATCGCCAGACTCCCGGTTCGAGGTTCAGCGCATCCTGGTGGACGGTGACCTGGCGTTGGTGCATGTACGCGCTTCAGGTCCCGGCCGTCCCGACGCCGCCGTCGCAGACATTTACCGCTTCGAAAACGGCCGGATTGTTGAGCACTGGGACGTACTTCAGCCGGTTCCCGAGGACCCGGTCCACGACCACCCCATGTTTTAGACCACCCATCCCAATTCTCTAGGAGATATCCATGTTCCAACTTTCGCCCAATATCGACCTTTTGTTCGCCGAAGCAGGCGAAAGTGCTGCTGACCGGGTTCGCGCGGCGGCAGCAGCCGGCTTCGACGCCGTCGAAATGTGGGGCCCAACGGGCAAAGACATTCCGGCCCTGAAGCACGCACTCGAGGAAACCGAAGTCCAGCTCACCTCCCAACTGGCGGAACCGCGTATGCAGTTCATGATCCCGCCCCGCAACCACGATGCTTTCTACACCGGGCTGGACGCCGGCGTCGAAGTGGCACAGCAGCTCGGCTGCCCCCGGATGGTAGTGGGCAGCGGTACCGGATTCGGCGGCCGCAAGCGGCAGGACCAGCTGGACGAACTGATTGAGATCTTCACCCGAGGCGTCGCGCACATCGAGGGTTCCGGCATCACCCTGGTTCTCGAACCGGTCAACGTCAGGGTTGACCACCCGGGAGCCCTCCTGGACCGGACCTCGGAAGCCGTCTATGTCGCCAAGGGCGTCAACTCGCCATACTTCGGCGTTCTCTACGACCTCTACCACTCCACGGTCGAGGGCGAGGACGTGGCCGCCGAGCTCGCCAACGCTGGCGACCTCATCAAGTATGTTCAGATCGCAGATGCGCCGGGGCGCGGCGAACCCGGTTCCGGTTCCATCGACTGGCACGCCCGGCTCACGGACCTGGGGAACAGCGGCTACGCCGGCCCCATCGGGCTGGAGTACTACCCGACGATCGACTCGGCGAAGTCCGTCCGGCGCATCCAGGAACTGGTGGCGGGACGGTGAGCGGTAACCGGTATCCCGTTGCGGTCGACGTCGCCATCGTCGGCAGCGGCCCCACGGCATCGGCATACGCACGCATCCTCAGCGAGGAAGCCCCTGGTGCCACCATCGCCATGTTCGAGGTGGGCCCCACGGTCAGCAATCCACCCGGGGCGCACGTCAAGAACATTGAGGATCCTGAACGCCGCAGCCTCGCGCAGCGGGCATCGGAAGGCCCCGGCGCAGGTGCCGACACGGTGAACTCACCCGGCGCGGTCAAGAGCGGGGAGCGACGGGCCAGGCCCGGAACCTACCTGCTGCAGGACGGCTACGCCTTCCCCGGCGAGGACGGGATGCCCGTCGCCGCCATGTCCAGCAACGTGGGCGGCATGGCCGCCCACTGGACCGCTGCCTGCCCCCGCCCGGGCGGCAAAGAGCGCATTCCGTTCCTGCCGGACCTTGAAGAGCTTCTTGACGACGCCGACCGACTGCTGGGGGTGACCACCCGCGCCTTCGACGGGGCTCCGTTCTCTGACCTCGTCCGGGAACGACTCGCCGCCGCCGTGGACGCGGGCCGTGACACCGCCTATCGCGTCCAGCCCATGCCTCTTGCTGTGCACCGGCGGGAGGACGGCGGCCTGGTCTGGTCAGGTTCCGACGTCGTGATGGGGGATGTGACCCGGGAAAATCCGCAGTTCGAACTCTATGATGAGTCGCTGGTAACGCGTGTTCTCCTGGAGGATGGCGCTGCTGCCGGCATCGAAGTCCAGGACCGCCGCAGCGGCGAAACCCATCAGGTGGCGGCCCGCTACGTTGTGGTGGGTGCGGATGCCCTGCGCACGCCGCAGCTGCTGTGGGCTTCCGGGATCCGGCCCGACGCCCTGGGCCGCTACCTCAACGACCAGGCGCAGGTAGTGTTCGCGAGCCGGCTGCGCGATGTCACCGCTCCGCAGGGCCGGGCAGCCGCCAGCGGCGCGCTCAGTGAGCAGAGCGGAGTTGCCTGGGTTCCCTACACGGACGGGGCGCCCTTCCACGGCCAGATCATGCAACTGGATGCGTCACCGGTTCCCTTGGCCGACGATGACCCCGTTGTCCCGGGCTCTATCGTGGGGCTTGGGCTGTTCTGCGCCAAGGATCTGCAGCGCGAGGACCGGGTGGCGTTCGACGACGGTGTCCGCGACTCGTACGGGATGCCCGCCATGCGCATCCACTACCGCCTCACGCGGCGGGATCACGAGGTACTGGACCGCGCCAAGCAGGAAATTGTCCGCCTGGGCAAGGCGGTGGGTGAGCCGCTCGACGAGCGTCCGTTCGTCATGCCGCCCGGCGCATCGCTTCACTACCAGGGCACAACCAGGATGGGCGCAAGGGACGACGGCCAGAGCGTGTGTTCGCCCGACAGCCAGGTGTGGCAGGTCCCCGGCCTCTTCGTGGCTGGCAACGGCGTCATTCCCACCGCCACGGCATGCAATCCCACGCTGACCGCTGTGGCGCTCGCAGTGCGCGGGGCCCGGAAACTCAAAGAAGAACTCAACAGCTCTTTACTTATGTCTAAATCAGACAATAGACTGACTAAATAATGAATAAGTGGTGCGATGCCGCTGCTATTTCGTTCAATCACAGGCAAGGCATGCCGCAGACAAGGAGGTCTCGATGATCGCCGACCGCATAATCGAGCAGGGAACACTGATCACCCAAGACGGCCGTACCGCCGTCGAAGTCCGCATCCCCTGGTACCGGGCCCTGCCGGGTTCCTGCATCGCTGGAGCTGCATTGACAGTGGACGGCGTCAGCGCCCCCGAGGGCTCACTGCGCTGGACCATGAACAACCGCACTTTCAGCTTCGAGGAACTCGTGGACGAGACCGGCGAATGGTGGTTCCCGCTGGACTCGGCAGTCCTTTCGGGCGACCTTCCCGTCCCGGACAGCCGGACCGAGCACGAGGTCAGGGTGGACCTGAAGCTCTACATCCCCTACATCATCACCGACCACGGCGTGCTGCACATCGAAGAGCACGACACCAAGACCATGAAGGTGGCACAGCGATGACCAGCCTCGGCACGCCGATCCAGGGCGTCACCCTTTACAGCTTCACCCGGGCCGTCCACGCCCGGCAGTACGACCTCGATGGCCTGATCCGCAAAGTGGCGGCCGAAGGCTTCGGCCCGGGGCTCGAAGTCATCGGATTCTCCAGCCTGCGCGGCTTCCCGGAGCGGATCGATGACAACTTCGTTGGCCAGTTCCGTGATCTTGTGGCCGAGGTTGACCTGGTCCCCACCTCCCTCGCAGTCAACGTTGACACCGGTATCCGCCGCGACCGGCTCATGAACCATGACGAGCTTGTCGAATACATGCGCAAGCAGATCGACGTAGCCGCCAGGCTCGGCTTCCCGATCGCCCGGGTGCAGATATCGCTGACTCCGGACGCCATGGAAAGCCTGCTGCCCGTGGCCGAGAAGTACGGCGTCACCCTGGCCCTCGAAGTCCACGCGGACCAGCACGGCGCCCACGAACGTGTCCTGGCCCTTCGCGACCGCTACGAGAAACTCGATTCCCCCTTGCTCGGCTTCACCGCGGACTGGGGTGCCACCGTTACCGGCTTTGCGCCCTCCCTGCTGGAGGCCTACCGCCGCCGTGGGGCTTCGGAGGCACTTCTCGGACAGGTGGTTGACCTGTGGAATGGGTTCTACGCCGACGGACCGCCAAACACGCAAAAGGTTCACGGTGAACGCTTCGGCGCCTTCATCGGCCTGGCGGCCCGCAACGGCCGGCCCGACCTTGGCATTGACTTCGCCATCAACGGAACAGGGCTTTTCGGTCCTGCACCGCTGGACACCTGGCTGGAGATCATGCCTTGGGTCCGCCACGTGCACGGCAAGTTCTTCGGCATCGACGAGACCGGCGAAGAGCCCTCGGTGCCGGTCCGGAGCCTTGTCCGGCAACTGGTTGAGAACGGCTACTCCGGCGCAATCTCCAGCGAATACGAAGGCTGGCACTGGAACAACTGGCAGGACCCGTTCGACATCATCCGCGGCGAGCAGGCCGTCCAGCGCTCAGCGGCCGCCAACGCCGGTTCGGCCATGATCACCGACGCTTCAGAAGCCCGCCGCATCCTCAACAGCCATCTCGCCCAGCCCGTCCGCGGCTGACAACGAAGGAACCAGAAATTATGTCAGAAGGCATCGCAGGCTCGGGCATCGAGCTTGGCATCACCCTCTATTCGCTCACCTCCGAGTTCGCCGCCGGGCTCTACACCCCTGAGACGCTGATCAAAGCTGTTGCAGATGAAGGCCTCGGCCCGGGGGTTGAGTTCAACATCGCCCAGATGCTGCGCACCTACCCGGACGTCGACGACGACTTCGTCCGCCTGTGGCGCGACAGCATGGACCGCTACGGCCTGACCCCCAGCGCAGTGGGCACCAACCTGGACATGGGCCGCCGCAAGGACCGGGACATGACACCCGATGAGGAGTACGACTTCTTCGCCGCGCAGCTGCACACGGCCAACAAGCTTGGTTTCCACCGCGTGGTGATCCGCTCCGCGGGCAAGGAATTGCTCCGCCGGCTGCTTCCCCTGGCCGAGAAGTACGACCAGAAGCTCGGCTACGAAATTCACGCGCCGCAGGGCCCGAACGATCCCAAGATCCTGCAGATCCGAGAAATGTACGAGGAACTGGGAAGCGACCGGCTCGGTTTCACCGCAGACTTCAGCTCGACGATGCACAGCCTTTCCCCGACCCTCTTCCGCACGTTGACGCAAATGGGGCTGCCCGAGGAGCACTTCGCCGTCATGCAGGAGATCTGGCGCAAACCGTCGCCCATGCATGAGCGCAACCAGGAGTTCGAGGACTACCTCAGTGCCAACAACTTTGATCCTGCCCGCCTGGGCCCGTTCACCCGGCTGGCATTCAACATGCATGGACTGGTTCCGCCGGAGGAGTGGCTGGATATCATGCCGCAGATCTTCCATGTCCACGCGAAGTTCTACGACATCGACGAACACGGCAATGAACCCGCGATGGACATTCCCCGCATTGTGCGCCAGTTCGTCAAGGGCGGCTACCAGGGCTACCTGTCCAGCGAGTGGGAGGGCCACGCGTTCGCTGACCTGGGCGAATCCGATCCGATCGACCTCGTCAAGAAGCAGCACACGCTGATGCGGCATGCCATCGAAGAGGCCGTTGATCCAAATGCATCCGACTCCCACGCGACCCTGGTCGAGACTGTTAAGTAAGGAAAGCCATGGCAACTCACAATTCCCTGTTCCAGGACACCGACGTCCGCAGGCACCCCGAGGGGATTGCCGTATCGGTGCAGCTGCCCTGGTACCGCAGCCTCTGGCTGTCCGCCGTTGACGACGTCGTTGCAACGGTCAACGGCGTGGAGATTCCCAAGGAGTCTCTCCGCTTCGAACTGCAGGACAAGTCCTACTCCATAGCTGAACTCCCGGAGCAATGGGAAACCCTGTGGTTCGTCGCAGACAAGCCCGACGTGATCATCCCGCTGGACCGCGTCCCCGACGCCGGCGAGGAGATCGACGTCGAGGTCATCCTCACCCTGCGCCTGCTGTATATGCAGATTGCGCCGATGCGTTACGTGGGCAACCGCGTCGCGGTTGACCGGACGGTGGTGCTCGCATGAAAACCTTGCGCGTGGCCATGATCGGTTATGGCTTCATGGGTGCTGCCCACTCCCAAGGCTGGCGGACGGCGCCGCGGGTATTCGACCTGCCTGCCGAGCCGGAAATGGCGGTTATTGTCGGCCGTAACGCTGAAGCGGTCGCCGCCGCTGCCAGCAAGTGGGGCTGGGCCGAGTCAGCAACAGACTGGCGGGACGTGATCGCCCGTGACGATATCGACGTCGTCGATATCGTCACGCCGGGCGACTCCCACGCCGAAATCGCGATCGCCGCGCTGGATGCCGGGAAGCACGTTTTGTGCGAAAAACCACTCGCCAACACGGTGGCGGAAGCCGAAGCGATGGCCGAAGCTGCCGAACGGGCGGCTGCCCGGAGCATCCAGGCAATGGTCGGTTTCACCTACCGCCGCGTTCCGGCCGTCACCTTCCTCCGCAACCTCATCGCCGAAGGCGCCGTCGGCACGATCAACCAGGTGCGTGCCTCGTACCGGCAGGACTGGCTGGTGGACCCGGAGATGCCGCTGGCCTGGCGCCTGCAGAAGGAACACGCCGGCTCGGGGGCCCTGGGGGACATCGGCGCCCACGCCATCGACCTGGCCCAGTTCGTCACCGGCCTGAACCTGGAGAAGGTGTCCGGCGTTATCGACACCATCGTGAAGGAGCGGCCTCTTTTGAAGGGCTCCACTTCAGGCTCCGGACCTTCCGATACCGGGCTTTCCGGCGCTGCCGGTGTCGGCTCCGGCGTCGGCTCCGGCCAGGTGACGGTGGACGATATCGCCATCTTCACGGGCCGCTTCGAATCCGGCGCGCTGGCGTCGTTCGAGGCCACCCGGTTTGCCACCGGCCGGAAGAACGCGCTCCAGATTGAGGTTTCCGGGGACAAGGGCGCCCTGGCCTTCGACCTCGAGGACCTCAACAGCGTCCAGTTCTACGACCGCACGGCACCTGCGGACCGCCAGGGCTTCCGGAAGGTCCTGGTCACGGAAGCGGAGCATCCCTACGTTTCGGCGTGGTGGCCGGCAGGCCACATGCTCGGTTACGAGCACGGGTTCTCCCACCAGGTCAAGGACCTCGTGGAGGGCATCGTGGGCGGCTCCGCCCCGCATTCGTCGTTCGCCGACGGGCTGAGGGTGCAGCGGGTGCTCGACGCTGTCGAGCGCAGTTCCGAAAATGATTCCGCCTGGACACGGGTCGCTGCCGGCGTTCCCGTGCCGGCCAGTTGAGGAGGGGAAGCACGTGGCACGACCAATTACCTTGTTCACCGGCCAGTGGGCCGACCTGCCGTTCGAGGAGGTGGCCCGGCTCGCCGGCGAATGGGGCTACGACGGGCTGGAGATCGCCTGCTGGGGTGACCACCTGGATCCCTGGCGCTGGGACGACGACGCCTATGTGCAGGGCAAGCTGGACATTCTTGAACGCCACGGCCTCAAAGTGTGGACCATCTCCAACCACCTCAAGGGCCAGGCCGTCTGCGACGACCCGATCGACGAACGGCACCGCGGCATCCTGCCGGACGTCGTATGGGGCGACGGCGATCCTGAAGGGGTCCGCCGTCGTGCCGCCGAGGAACTGAAGAACACTGCACGGCTCGCCGCAAAGCTGGGCGTGAAAACGGTGACCGGCTTTACGGGATCGTCCATCTGGAAGTACGTGGCGATGTTCCCGCCCGCCTCCGAAAAGATGGTCGACGCCGGCTACCAGGACTTTGCCGACCGGTGGAATCCCATCCTCGATGTCTTTGACGAGGTGGGCGTCCGGTTCGCCCATGAGGTGCACCCATCAGAGATCGCTTACGACTATTGGACAACGCAGCGCGCCCTCGAGGCGATCGGGCACCGCGAGGCCTTTGGCCTGAACTGGGACCCGAGCCACATGGTGTGGCAGGACATCGACCCTGTGGGGTTCCTGTGGGACTTCAAGGACCGGATCTACCATGTGCACTGCAAGGACACGAAGAAACGCCTGTCCAACGGGCGCAACGGCCGGCTCTCCTCCCATTTGCCCTGGGCTGATCCGCGCCGCGGTTGGGACTTCATCTCCACCGGCCACGGCGACGTGCCGTGGGAGGATGCGTTCCGGATGCTGAACGCCATCGACTACCGCGGGCCGCTGTCCGTGGAGTGGGAGGACGCCGGAATGGACCGGCTGGATGGCGCCCCCGAGGCGCTGGCTTTCGTGCGCCGGCTCTCCGGCTATGAACCCTCCGCCGCAGCTTTCGACGCCGCATTCAGCACGAAGTAATTCGCAAACAAGTGAGGCCGGCCCCGCGGGGCCGGCCTCACTTGTTTGTATGCCATGGGCTTCTTGTATGCGGTCAGAGGGCCGCCCGGGCCGCTGGTGCCGGCTCCACCGCTGCCGACTCCACCACTGCTGGCTCCGCGAGGGCTGCCCCCGCCAGGGCCAGGTGACTCCGCGTCATCTCCGTTGGGTCGTCCTGCAGCCACTCGTGGCCGCCCCATTCGCTGGTCAGCGTGCCCGTGAAGCCGGTCCCGCGCAGCAGGCTGCCGAGGTCATGCAGCGGCTGGGAAACCCGGCCGCCGTCGTCGTCCAGATCCCAGAACTTCAGATGGAAGGCGCCCACCAGGGGGAGGATGCCCTGCAGGTCTGCGGCGTCGCTGCGGCCGAAGCGGATGAGCAGGTTCATGAAGAGGGTGTGGATGCGCGGCGGAACCTTCCCTGCGCGGAGCAGGGCGATGACGGCATCGAGGGTGGCGGGATCGCGCCAGTCATTCTCCAGGCGCGCCAGAAGATCGGAAGGAACGCCGCCCTGTCGCAACTCATGAAGGTAGGTGACGGGAAGGGCCGGCATGAGCATGCTGATGTCGACGAGTACCCGCACGTGCTCGTCTGCCAGCCCGGCTATCGCATCCAGTGCTGGTGCCACAGAAGGGTTGTTTGGAGTCTGCTGCCCTTGGATTTCTTCGTACAGCACCAGATCGAGTTCATGCAGCAGCGGCTGCAGCAGCGTGAGCAGTTCCGTTCCCGCCTGTCCGATCGGTAACCGGATCCCGCGGGCACCCACTCGGCTAGCGGCGCTGAGCTGGGGGACCAGGAAGTCCAAGCGCTCCTGCAACGAGCGGCGGTCGGTTGGGGACGTGAAGTCGTCGAGGCTGGCGCCAACGATGCTGACGCGGCCCCCTCTTGCCGCCAGCGAATCCCGCAGTTCGTCTACCTCGGCGTCCTGCGGAGCGGGGAAGGACCGCCACAGCAGCCCAGGTTCGAGTTCTATTGTCTTCGCCACGGAATCCGCGATGCCAATCACAACGTCAGTGGCTGTCCGCCGGGCTGCCGTGATCTCCGGAGTCCAGTTGAACGAGCTGGCGCAGAGGGTCCAGTTGTGAGGAAGTGCGGGGGCCATGTGATGCCTTCCCATTTATGCTTGTTAATGACAAACTTATGTCACTTTTAGGATAAAGGATGGAAGCCATGTTGCAAACCGCTTTGCGCGAAGATGCGCTGACGGCCACGCCGGAAGGCTTTGAACTCCGGCTCGGCCTTTCATGGATCCGCTCAATGCCCCTTTCCAGCGTGGCTGAGCTCGCAGTTGAGGTCGACGGCATCCCGGTGGCGCCAGGGGAGTTGACGGTGGTGCTGGGGGCCCGGCGCGTGCGGGCGGACGCATTGCAGGCGGAGCCCGGGTGGTGGTTCGTGCAGGACAGGGTGGTCCTGGCCGGCCGGCGCGAGCTTTCCCGCGGGGTGCACGCCATCGCCGTCGACTTCCAGCTGCTGGTGCCCTACCTTCAGGCGCGTCCCGGTTCTCCGCTGGTCCTGCCGTTCCATCTGGAGGCCCGGCTGGAGCTTGACCGGGAACCGGTGCCCAGCGTCTCCCGCGATGTGGCCTGAGCGGCTATGCCCAGGCCGCGCAGTGGACCCTATGCGGGGACAGCGTGCCGTTCCGGTGAGGGCCTGCCGTCAGCAAACCAGCGCGGGAAGGTGACATCGAACAGCTGCTCGCGCGCCAGCTCGGCTCCTCCTCGCAGGGGTTCGCGCTCATCGTTGACGGACAAGGTGATGGTGAGGTCGCGGGTGGCGAGCGGCAGGGACAGTTCGTAGACCCGCTGGCGCACTTCGGCCAGGAATACTTCGCCGGCCGATCCCATGGCCCCGCCGATGACGATGATTCCGGGGTTGAACATATTCACCAGGGCTGCAATGGTCTCACCCGCTACCCGGGCCGACTTTTGAATCAGTGTGATGGCCAGCGGGTCCCCGGCCTGGGCCGCGAGGGTGATCTCCTCGAGGGTCAGTGTCCCCTTTTTTGCCAGCGGGGCCAGGGAGCTCCGGGTTCCTTCCTTGACAGCCTCTTCCGCGTCCCTGACCAGGGCCCAACCGCTGGCCACCGCTTCGAGACAGCCGATCTTGCCGCAGCGGCATTGGGCATGGGAGTCGGAAACCCGGACATGGCCGATGTCGCCGGCCGCGCCGTTGGCACCGCGGTGGATCCTGCCCTGGGACAGCAGGCCGGCACCGATTCCCGAACCGATCTTGCAATAGATGAGGTTCGCAAGGGATTCGCGACGCCGGGCGCGCTCACCAAGGGCCAGCAGGTTGACGTCGTTATCCACCCACACCGGTGCCTTGAAGCGGTCCTCGAAGGGCGTGCGGACATCGAATCCATTCCACCCGGGCATGATCGGAGGTGCCACCGGTTGTCCCGTGGCGAAGTCAACCGGGCCGGGGAGGCCCACCACTACGCCCCAGACGGGCACTTGGTGATCCTTTTTCAGCACGTCGTCAACGAGGGCCATCACGGCGTCAATGGTCTTCTCGGGGCCCTGGGCGATATCCCAGGTGCGGTGCGTGTGTTCCAGGATGTCGCCGTCAAGGGCAGTGACGCCAACCCTTATATGAGCGGCTCCGAGGGCACATATGACGATCCTTCCCTGCTCCGCGCGGAAGCGAAGGGTCCGGGGCGCGCGGCCACCGGAGGAGGCGCCGAATTCTCCATCCCCGAGAAAGCCGATCTCAATGGCCTGGTCCACACGCTGGCTGACAACGCCCCTGCCCAGCCCGGTGACCTTGCCGATTTCAGGGCGCGTTGTTGCCTCGCCCGTTCGCACCAGGTTGACGATCCTCAGCAGGCTCGTCACTTCATCCGTTTGTGCTCCAAAGCGGAGTGTGGACTCTGTCGTCATGATCACAATTCTCACACATAAGAGGGAACTAAGGTGGGGTTGAACGCGACTATAGCCGGATATTTCCGTACTTATGAATAATATGGACAAAAGAGGGAGGCGACGATGCCTTGGAATATAGGAGTTCTTGGGGCCGGGCCGGGCGTCGCGGCCCTGCATCTGCCGGTGCTGGGGCGCCTGGCGGACCTGTTCAAGGTGGTGCACATTGCCGATGCGGGAAGTGGGCGCGCCCAGGGCCTGGCCGGAAGGCTTGGTGCCCGGTGGTCAGTGGGGGAGGCGGACCTGCTTGCGGACCCGGCAGTCCACCTGGTGGCCATCTGCAGCCCGCCCGCTGAACATGCCCGCCAAATCCTGGCGGCTGTAGCCGCGGGGAAGCCTGCCATCTTTTGCGAGAAGCCATTGGCCACCAGCAGGGAAGAAGCCGACGAAGTCATCTCTGCCTGCCGGCTCGCGGGAACGGTCCTTCTGGTGGGGACGAACCACCTGTTTGACGCCGCGTGGGGGCGGGCCAGGCATCATCTCGTTGCCCTCGCGGGCCGGGTGCAGGCGATCTCCGTGACGCTGGCGCTTCCGCCGAATGACAGGTACCACCGGCTGGTCGCCGAGGGCGGCCCTTTCCAGGCCGCCCGGCGGGAACGCCTGGACCTCGACAGTCCCGCGGTTGCGGCCGGCGTCCTGCGGCAGCTGCTGACCGGGCTCGCGATCCATGATCTTCCGGCCGTGAGGGACATCGCGCCAGGCATCGACGAGGTTGTCTACGCCAGGGTCGCCCCGCCAGTCGGCTACCTTGTGGGGTATCGGGCCGGCGGAATCCTGGTCCAGTTGGCGCTTACCATGCTTCCGGAAGGACCGGATGCCCTCTGGAGGATGAATATCGCCACCTCCCACGACCGCATCGAGGTGAATTTCCCGCCCGCCTTTGTCCATGCCGGAAGCGCGGCCACCCGAGTGCGAAGCACGGACGGGCAGTGGACGGAGTACAGGCGGGATCCGGAAGACGGCTATATGGCGCAGTGGCGCCTGCTTGCCTCACTCCTTGAAGGCGGGGTCCCAGTCGAGTACGACGAACTGCTGGCTGACTCGCACTTTGCAATCGACCTGGCCGATGCTGCCGCAGCGAAGGTTCTTGAAGGGGTGCCGCAATGAGTTCAGCAAGTCCAGGGATCGGCATCTTCACCGTGTTGCCTTCCTATCTCGCGGCTGTCGCCGAGCTTGCCGTCAGTGCTGCACTCACCAGAGACGTCAGTGGGGCGGTGGCTGTGGTGCCTGGATCCGGCGATTGGTGGCAGGGCATGCTGGACGCCCGGGCCAGGGGAGCGGCAGCGGTGGTGATTGCGGACCCTGCTGCGCTCCCGCAGAAAGGACTCGGAGCCTACCCATGGCCCGGTGACATCCCGGTCATCGTTGAGCGTCCCCGGCTGCGCCCGGATGTGGTTGCCGACGCGGTCCGGGCAGGACGAGGCAGGCCGGCCCGGATCGTCACCGTTGAGTGCGCCGCCCCCGCGACAGGTCTTGAAGCGGTAATCCGCGACGGCTTGGGCTGGGCGCGGTCACTGGTCCGGGGCCCGTTGACGCTCCAGGTGTGCAGTGCGACGGCGCACGCCAGGATTGCTCTGCTGGATTCAGGGGGATCCGCGGGCGGGGCAATACCCGTCACCCTGGGGGCGACGGCGGCAGCGGGCCTTCACGCCGACGACCTGCTCCAGGTGCTGGCCCTCGGCGAGGTGCGAACCGAAGTCACCGTGGACCAGCAGGCCGGGCTGACGCGGCTGGAGACGTCCACCGAGGACGGGACACTAAGGGCTCCGGAGCGCTATGAATCATCAGCCCGTCTGGCGCTGCGCCGGGCCATCGAGGCGCAGTCTTCGGGTCAGCCCGGAACGGACCTGGATGAGCTGCTCGAGGACATGTCCCTCACGCGCGCCGTGCTTGCTACATAAGGGATGGCCGCCACAGGTGTCTAATTCACGCATTCTTTTGTTGCTTTCAAACTAAAGTGAGGTAGCATGAGTAACGGCGCCGGGGTTCCTTCCGAACCCGTTCTCCGTCGTGATGGTGCGCCGGAGGCACAACACGTCGCGTCGACGGCCCGATCGTTCGGGTAGATCACTATGCCACTTACACCTTTGAGACTCCGTCTCCTTGTTATCTCCCTGCTCACGGTTTCGTTCCTCGGGGCCCTGGACCACACCGTGGTGTCCACATCCCTGGCCACGGTTGCGGGTGAGCTGGGCGCGCTGAAGCTCATGAGCTGGGTTGTTGTGGGATACACCCTCGCGAGCACAGTGCTGCTGCCGGTGCTCGGCAAACTAGGCGATGTCCTGGGAGCCCGCCGGATCTTCCTCAGTTCGCTAGTAATGTTCCTGGCGGCCTCCCTGGCCTGCGGCTTTTCGCAGGACATGGCATGGCTTATCGCCGCGCGCGTCCTGCAGGGGATGAGCTCCGCGGGCCTGCAGCTGATGTCGCAGACCATCATCGCCAGGGTCACCTCGCAGCGGGAACGTCCGCGCTACATGGCCATCATTGGCGCAGCTTTCCCCATCGCGGTCCTGGTTGGCCCCGTTCTCGGCGGCGCCATCACCGATTACTGGGGCTGGCAGTGGGTTTTCTGGATCAACATCCCGGTGGGCGCTGCAGCCCTGGCCCTTGCCCTGGTTGCCGTTCCCCACCTGGAGCCCGGCCCCATGCCCCGCCACTTCGATGTTGCCGGGGCGGCTGTATTTACCGCTGCACTGGTGGCCCTTGTCCTCGCCGCCACCTGGGCCGCAGAACGCAGCGCGGGCCCCGCCACCGCTGCCGCGCTCGCGGTCAGCATGCTGGGCTTCGTTGCCTTCTACTTTGTTGAGCGCCACGCACCCGAACCCATCGTCCCCCTGCATTTCTTCGCCAACCGGACCATCGCGGCAGGCACCGCACTCTCGGCGATTATCGGCGTCGGCCTCTTCTCCATCACCGCCTATTTGCCGACGTACGTCCAAATGGCGTACCAGACCACCGCCACCGTGTCCGGGCTCGTGCCCATCGCAACCGTGTTCGGCATGCTGACCAGCAACCTGCTCACCGGATGGCTGGCCAGCAGGACGGGGCGGTACCGGATCTTCCCCATCCTGGGAACATCATTGGGGGCCGCCGGACTATTTGTGATGGCGGTGCTGCCCGCCGGGCTTCCGCTGTGGGTTCCCATGATCGTTATGGCCGTTGTTGGGATGGGCACCGGCGCGTTCATGAGCCTGATCGTCACTGTGGTCCAGGGAGCTGCTCCGGCCAGCCAGACCGGCACCATCACCGCGACGATCAACCTGGTGCGGCAGGTGGGGTCAACAGTGGCGACGGCGATTATCGGCGGGGTGATCGGCTTCGGCGTGGCGGCCCTTTTGCCGGCGGGCCTGGACGCTTCCACCCTGACCCCGCAACTGGTCAAAGGGGCCGCCCCGGCAGTACAGGCCAGCGTGGCTCAGATCTACGCCTCAGTCTTCACCCCCATCTTTATTGCCTTGGCGGCCACGTACGCAGTGGGAATAGTCGCGGCGGTCCTGCTTCCGCACGGGCGCCTCTCCGACGAACCCGTTCCCGCCCCCCAAACAACTTCCGAATCCCTTTCGGCCTGATTTCAAAGGAGACATCATGTCCAACCCAACCATCGCCATCGTCGGCAGCGGGCCAATCGGCTCCACCTATGCGCGGGTGCTCCTCGAGCAGGTCCCGAACGCGCGGGTGGTGATGTTCGAAGCCGGCCCGCAGGTGACGGAGGTTCCCGGCGCAAGCGTCCGCAACATCGCCGACCCTGGCGAAAAGGCTCGTGCCCGCGAAATGTCGCAGGGGCCGCAGGCCGGCGCCTACCGTGAGTCGCTCGGCATCCCGGCAGCCACAGTCACCGAGGGAATGTTCACCGCCCGCCAGGGCACCCACCTTCTCGACTTCGGCGGCGCGGGCTCCGCCCACGCCTCGAGTTTTCCCGCGGCGGCTGCGGCCACCAACATCGGCGGCCAGGGTGCGCACTGGACCTGCGCGACGCCGTCGCCCGCCTTCAGTGAAAAAATCCCCTTCATAGCGGACGACGAATGGGACGGGCTGATTGAGGACGCGAAGCAGCTGCTGCACGTCCACAGCGCAGCGTTTGCCGACTCCGCCGTTGGTGAGGCCATTCGGACCCTCCTCGATGAAGAGTTCGGCGCGGAGCTGCCGGATGGGTACGGCGTGGGCACCCTTCCGGTTGCCGGGGACCCGCAGCCCGACGGCTCCGTGCGCTGGGCGGGGGCCGACGTCGTCCTCGGCCCGCTCGTCGACAAGGACAGCCCGCTCTCGAAGCAGTTCGAACTCCGTGACCTCACCCTGGTCCGCCGCGTGGAACTGGACGGACACCGGGTCACCGGTGTCACCGTCGAGGACCTCCGCACCGGGGAGAAGTCATTCGTGGCAGCGGACATCGTGGTGGTGGCCGCCGATGCCTTCCGCTCCCCGCAGCTCCTCTGGGCATCCGGTGTGCGGCCGCAGGCCCTCGGCCACTACCTGACCGAGCATCCCGTGGTCATCTCCACGGTGGCGCTGGACGCCGAAAGGATGGGGCGGTACGCCACCGAAGAGGACCTTAAGGCCGAGCTGGCCCGGCGCGCACTGAACCCGGCAGACCCCGTCGCGGCGGTCAACCGCATCCCGTTCTCAGAGCCGGAACACCCCTTCTCCGTCCAGGTGATGTACACCGAGACCACGCCGTTCCCGATGGAGCCGGGAACCCCCTACTCCGAGAACCGCTGGGGCTACGTCAACATGGGCTACGGCATGCGCAAGCACCCGCGCTACGAGGATGCCGTCACGTTCGACGACAATGAGCCGGACTACCGGGGATTCCCCAACATGAGAATCGAGTACGCGCTCACAGAACGGGAAAACGCGGAAATCGCCGAGGCAACCGAGCGGCTGCGGCGTGCCGGCAAGGCCCTTGGCGCCTTCGTGGCCGAGCCCAGGCTCATGCCGAACGGCTCGAGCCTGCACTACCAGGGCACCATGCGCATGGGTGAAACCGACGACGGCACCTCGGTGGCGGATCCGTGGTCACGCGTGTGGGGCTACAACAACCTGGTGGTGGGCGGAAATGCGCTCATTCCGACGGCAACGGCCATGAATCCCACGCTGATGAGCGTGGCCATCGCTGTCCGCGGCGCCCGGAAGGTTGCTGAGGAGCTTAGTTCGCAGAGTGCCTAGGTCAACTGTTCATAGGGGCGCAGACGCCCGCCAGCTGTGGCTGGGCTGACGTCGAGGCACGGATAACCTGTGGGTATGAAGAACCTGGACCTCAACCTGCTGCCCCAGCTGCAGGTCCTGTTGGAACTGCGCAACATCTCCCGGGCAGCCGAGAGGCTCCAGCTCAGCCAGCCGGCCACCAGCGCCGCAATGGCCAGGCTCCGGCGCCATTTCGACGACGAACTCCTGGTGCGGAACGGGCGCACCTATGACCTCACGCCGTTCGCACAGTCCCTGGTCCCGCTGGTTGATGAAGCCATGCTTCACATCCAGCGGGCCACGCGCGTGCGGTCCGGCTTCGACGCCGCCACGAGCGAGCGGGAGTTCATTATCGCCGCCTCGGACTACGCGGCGGCCCTGATCGTGGGGCCGCTACGGGGGATCCTGCGCGAGGAGGCCCCCGGAGTGTCGGTGGATTTCGTTCCCACAGCCAAGTCCGGGATCCAGGGCCAGATGGCCGACTACTCAAAAATCGACCTGCTCGTCGGGCCCACGGGGTACCAGATGCAGGGAGCCAGCAAGCAGCTGTTCCGGGACAGCTTTGTTGCTGTGGCTGACACCGGAAATCCCCTGCTCCAACAGCCCCGGCTCACTGTGGAGGACCTGGCCACTGTTCCCCACGCCGTCGGCTATTTCGGTGAGGGGATCAGCACCCCGGCGGACAAGCTGTTCGAATCGCGAGGTATTCAGCGCCGCGTGGCGGCTGTGGTAGCCGGGTTCCTGTCCCTGCCGCTCCTGGTGGAAGGGACAGACCTCGTGGCGCTCGTCCCCGGGATGCTGGCAGCACGGGCCCAGCGCGGCGCGGATATCGTTGTGCTGGCGTTCTCCGAAGACGCTGAAGCGTCCCTCGTGGAAGCGATGTACTGGCACCCGTCCCAGGCGGAGGACCCTGCCAGCGTCTGGCTGCGTTCCGTGGTCCAGCGGGCCTGTTCGCGGCTGCACGAACTTTTCCCCATCACCGCCCACCCGGTAACTATCCACGCGGCAGATACCACCTAGAACCAAAGCGCCGTTCCCCATCCGGACCATCCCTGCGAAAGTCGAAGAAACGCACTTCGAAAGGGATCCCCCATGCCTGTCTCCCGCCAGCGCCTGGCCGGCAAAACCGCCGTCATCACCGGAACGGCCAGCGGCCAAGGCAGGGCGGCGGCGCTCGCCTTCGCCGAGGCGGGCGCCGTGGTGGTGGGCTGTGACATGGACGACGACGGCGCCGCGGCCACCGTCCGCCAGGTCACCGCAGCCGGGGGGCGGATGAGCAGCAGCCGGGTCGACCTCACGGACGAGGCCGCTGTGGCGGCATGGGCGCAGGACGTAGCCGCAAACCACGGCCAGGTGCACATCCTGTATGCCAACGCGGCGGTCACCCGCTTCGCCCCGGTGGAGCAGCTCACGTTTGCCGACTGGAAGTGGAATGTCGAACACGAGATGGACGTGGTGTTCCTGCCGGTCAAATACTTCTGGCCACAACTGATCCAGGTGCGGGACGCCGCCATCGTGCTGGTGGGATCCACGGCAGGAGTTACCGGTTCCATGACCAACGGCCGGCTGGCCCACACCGCCACGAAAGGGGCCGTGGTGGCCATGACCAGGCAGCTCGCGGCCGAAGGGGCTCCGCATGGACTCCGCGTCAATACTGTCAGCCCCGGAATGATCCGCACCGCCGCCACCGAGGGCAACCTCCTGGCCGCCGACCACCCCATGCGGTCCATCGCCGGCAGCATCCCGCTGGGCCGGATCGGCACGCCGGAAGAAGTGGCCAAATGCGCGCTGTTCCTGGCCTCCGACGAAGCGTCATACGTGACGGGCGCCAACCTGATGGTCGACGGCGGCTGGTCGGCCGTGCTGCCGGGCTAGTTGAAATCGTGCACCGCGTCAGCGCATGGCGTCGGAGACAGACTTCGCTCCGCCGTGGCCCGACTGGCCGCCGTCCACCGGGATCTCGGCACCGGTCACGAAGGACGAGAGCGGGCTGAGGAGGAACAGCACGACGCCGGCCACTTCCTCCACGCTTCCAGTGCGCCCCAGCGGGGTCTCGGCCATGGTCGCCTGCCTGAATTCGGGCTTAGCGCTCGCTGTCATGGGCGTTTCGATGAAGCCCGGATGGACAGTATTAACCCTTATCCCCCGGGGGCCGAGTTCCATGGCGGCCACCTGGGAAAGGCCCCGCAGTGCCCACTTGCTGGCGGTGTAGGCCACGGGATAGTGCGCGGTGAGGCCTGCGACGGAACCGACATTGACGATGGATGCGGCACTGCCCATCAGCGGTGCGAGGGCCTGGATCCCCAGCAGGCTTCCGGCGACATTGACTTCATAGACGCGCTGCAGGTCAGCCACGGAGGCATCCAGCAACCGGCTCCGCTGGGTGATGCCTGCATTGTTGACCAACCCGTCCACCTGCCACCCCTTGGTCTGAATCCAGTGCGCGAGATCGGACCAGCCGGAGGCATCGCAGACGTCCAGTTGGCGGTACACCAGCGCACCGGCCGAAGACGATGACACGGCGGCCAGCCCGGCTGGCATGTCCACTGCGAGGTCTGTGGCAATGACGCGGGCCCCGGCCTCCACCAGCATGCGAGCCTCGGCAGCGCCCTGGCCCTGGCCAGCGCCGGTGACCACCACGGTCCGGCCATCGAGCTGAAGGGAGACCACCCTACGTCCCGGAAGGAACCGTAGAGGCCACCCGGTTGCGCGGACGCTGCCGGGCACGCACGCGGGTCCCCGCGTTGCGGCGTTCACCAACCGTATTCACGATTGTCCCGATGCCTTCCACCGTCATGCGGACCACGTCTCCCGTCTTCAGCGGCGGGGGAGTCTTCGCGCCGTTCCGTCCCCAGAGCTCCGCGAGGCAACCGCTGCCGCAGGTGCCGGAGCCCAGCACATCGCCGGGCCGGACCACGGAGTCTTGCGAGGCGTAGGCGACGAGCTCGGCGAACGGCCAGCCCATATTGGACAGCAGGTCCTGCCCGATGGCTTTCCCGTTGACTTCCACGGCCATGGAGATCGGCAGGAACCCCTCGGCGTCGTGCAGGTCCTCGAACTCATCCGCGGTGACAATCCAGGGCCCCAGGGTATTGGCGAAATCCTTTCCCTTGCACGGGCCGAGACTGACCTTCATCTCCCGGCGCTGCAGGTCCCGCGCCGACCAGTCGTTGAGGACGGTGTAGCCGAGGATGTGCCGGTGCGCCTCCGCTGCAGTAAGGTTCCGACCGTCGCTTCCGGGGACGCGCCCGACGACGGCGGCTACCTCGGTCTCGAAGTCCAGGTCCTCGCAGCCCGCCGGAATACCAATCACCTCACCGGTGCCGGTCACCGTATGCGGGTTGGTGAAGTAAAAGGTGGGCGCCTCGTACCATTCGGGCACCACGCCGGCCACGCCGTCGATGCTCTTCCGTACGCCTTCGACGTGTTCCTCGAACGCGACAAAATCCCGGATGGTGGCGGGCGCCAGTGGGGCGAGCAGCTGCACGTCCACCAACGGAACGGCCGGGCCAGACCCGATGATCCGCCGGGCCAAACCCAGCGTCTCTTCGAGCCCGGCATCCAAAAGGGTCTGGACACTCTGGCCTGCGGGCAGGGCGTAGCAGTTACCGCCGTCGACGAAGCCGGACTGCGTCCCGCCGTCGTGGTTC